>JBCDFX010000010.1:0-24693 GCA_039177155.1 Cyanobacteria bacterium P01_H01_bin.119 | reverse complement strand
TTGGGCGTGGGTCTGGCATCGCTAGTGTGCTCAGGCTTAGGGGATAATCCTGCTGCGCTGGGGACCGTATCTGCTGTGGTGAGGACTAACGGCAGCGCGCTTAATGTTCGCAGCGGCCCTGGGTTGCACTATGTCATTGTGGGCAGTATCACTAATGGTCACCCCTTGACTCTGAGCGGTCGTCGATCGGGCAACTGGGTACAGCTTACCAGCGGCAATTGGGTTTCGACCCGCTGGATTCAAAGCAGCGGCGTCGGTGAATCTATGGGAGCAGGCCCAGATTTTTTACGGGTTGCAACCCGGGGAAGTTTATTAAATGTGCGCTCTGGGCCGGGGTTAGACTATCCAATTATTGCTACTGTGGCTAACGGCACGGTACTGACGCCGAGTGGACGCTATCACCACGGCTGGGCCCAGCTTGCCAGCGGCGGTTGGGTTTCGACCCGATATGCTGGTGAATATACGACTGGAGGCGGTGTGGGTGGCCCCAGTTCTGGCACTGCTCAGGTGGCGACCCGAGGCACGCCGTTAAATGTGCGATCTGGACCAGGATTGGAGTACCGCGTTGTGGGAACACTGGCGAATGGTTCTACGGTAGGGCTAACGGGTGAATCTTACTTTGGCTGGTTCAAAACGACTAGCGGCAACTGGCTCTCTGGAGACTATATTATTCGCTGATCCAAAGCCGTTTTGGATACGGCAGCCGAAAGAACGATTAGGACAAGGCCGCGAGTCAGATTGTTTCTGCGCTAACGGCTCCAGCGATACTGGGTGCGGTAAGCAATCTAACCAAAATTATAGGTACGAAGTTTTGTGCAAGCGCGAGCATCTATCTTCAGCCCCAATTAATTTTTTGCCCTAGATTAAGCCGCGAATTGCAGCCTGATAGACGCCCTGGTAGCGGTTTTTGGCGTTGAGCTTGGAGAGGCTGTTGTTGATATGAAATTTGACGGTGCTCTCGCTGATAAAAAGCTGCTGGGCAATGTTGCGATCGCGCAGTCCCTGGGCAAGTAGCTGCATAACCTGGCGTTCACGGTTTGAGAGTCGGCTCTCCGCGGTGGAATCGCTGGTGGGCTGGCCTTGACTCAGCGCCATTACTAAATCGTAAAGCTGATCTGGGGTTGCCTCTAGGGAAAGAGTGGCGGCGATCGCTTCAGGCACTGGCGCTGCACTATGATCAATCCAGATAACGGCTTGAGGGCAAATCTGTAGAGCTGGATTGTCGGTTATTAGCACCGAGGCTGTGTCTAAATCAACGCTGATGGCTAGCCCACTTTGGTAAGCCAGCCGGGTAAACCCATAGGTCAGGGCAGGAGATCGGCACTGAATGCCCACCGATGGGCCAGTTACGGCGTTAGCGGGCAGGTCTATCAATATCTGGTGAGCCTGCCCCTCCATCACGGGCTGACTGCGCAGGGTTCCCCCTAGATAAGTGACTAACTGCTTTAGCGCGGCAAATTGAGACAGATTTTCGGGAGAGGCATTTTCGGGGAGTCGGCTAGCGTGATGCCCTCGATGCCAAAAGTCTGTAGACATAGCCGAATGGTGTGGACTCGGAGCTGGAGACGGAGCAGAAGACGGGGCTGCCGGCACAAGGGCATCTAAGCTAACGTTAGCGGGTGTATAGGTGAGGCGGCAGTAGTTGCAGTCTATAGTATTGAGCCGCTCGGCGCTCTGCAGCAGACTGTAAGCGATCGCGGCTCCCACAGGGCGCTCTGTCCCAATCAAAATCAGGTTGGTTGACTGCAGACGAGCCGCAATCTGGTCGGAAAGGGAAGCGGCTCCGGTGGGCATGCGCTGAGCCGTTTGCTCTGCCGCCTGGGCAGCGTCAATAGCGACAGTGAGGGTCATGCAGAGTACCTGCAGCACTTCCAAAAATTCAGGGGCAAAGGGGCGGCGACTAAACATTGCCAAAACCCCAAGGGTGCGATCGCCTGTTGCTAGGGGATATCCGGCAAAGCCCTGAATCTGGTTATCTATAGCCCACTGTCGATCTTTAACCCAGGACTCTTCAGATAAACGGTTGCTGAGAAACGGGACGCGATTTTGGGCGATTTTGCCCACTTTAAAGGCTCCTACAGGCACTTCCGCAAAGGCACCGTTGATATGGGTGTACAGTCCGGATGAGGCAACTAGCCGCAGTGCACCTCGATTCGGCTGCATTAGCCAAATCCGAGCAAAAACGCACTCAAAGCGATTTACCAGTGCGTCGGTGACCTGCCTAGCGATCGCATCTGGCGCTAAATTACCAGAAAAACCTCGGGCAATATCGTGAATCTGCTGGAGGTCATACAGCAGTCGGGTTGAATTGAGCAGGGAATGACCTTGCATCCGAATCTACGTTTGCAGCAAATTCCAGTTGAGTACACCCAGTTAAATGGAGCTGTATCATTGAGTACAGTCATTTTTTAGCCAATGGCCTGATCGCCACTACGCTTTAGTTTTCCACCAAAATGATTAATCCTGCACGTAGTCGCTGCCGTTGATCAGGGCAATTTCTGCGCGTAGAAATTCTCGGCCCAGATAGGCTGCATGATCGAGGTAGGTAATCGGGCAGGGATTGTTAGAGTCTTCAAACACAGCCATGCAGAGTTCTTTGGCCGTTCGTCCGGTGTAAACTTGCGTATGACTACGAACAGACTTGCCGCGAGTCGGCAGGGGTTTTCCCGTTTCAGGATCGCAGGCGAGTCCCTTATCGTTGATTACGTTGGTGAAGTGTTTGGCGCAGATTAACTGGCGATCGCGATCGAGATAAATTAGAAAATATCCTGCGGGATCGAGATTGATAAAGCGCTTAGATAAGCGATTGTCCAAGGCAGCGAGTGCTTCAGCACCGGGAGGCGCAGCAGGAGCAGTTTGGGGTGCAGAACGAGGATTAGTCATCGAAAGGATTGGCAGCCTCGAAAATGAGATTTGAGAAATGAACTAACCAAGTGGGATTCAACCCAAAAGTTAGACGCGTTAGAATTTACCCGATCTCCAATTTTAGGTGATGTCTGTAGAGTCTTGCTGAGTTGTCTATACTTAGCTTATCTTTATCCCGACGATTGTGATTGTATGGGGCATCGGCCTTAACTCCAATAATTTAAATCCTTTGAATAAGGCGCGATCGCAATGACTCTATTTTCCTCAGATCCGAATTTAAGTCAGGCGGTTGATTTGCTGAACCACTACAGCTTTGATTTGGCTGGAGCTGCGGCTGAGAGGTGGGTGGCAGCGTGGTCACAGTGGGGACAAGACCCAAGCTGGATTCGAGAGGCCATCATTGAGGCGCTTTACCAGGGGCGATACAAAGCGGTTTCTGTGGACCAGGTGCTGCAGCTGTGGGTTAGACGAGGTCAGCCGCTGCATCATTTTGGCGCTGACTTTGACCGTATGGTGTGCAGCCCGCTGCAGTTAATTTCAGAGCCTAACCCCGAACCTTGGACAGGAGATACAGCGGCGGCAGATCCTGCTGTCAGTGACCCCGGTGCCATGTCTGCCAACGGGCCGAGGCAATTCCGGGTTGCCGATTCGGCTCAGGAACCCATGCTTCCGTTTACCCTGACCCGAAAGCAGCGCGGGCAGCTTAAAACCGCCGCGCCCCGCCGCGCCTTAAATTCAGCGTCGGCCCAGCAGCGACTACACGCCGCGATCGCTAAAGCCGAGGCTGTTAAAGCTGCTGGCTTAACAGGGGATAGCGAAGTCGTTATTGATGAAACCCACGGGGCCGCAGACTTAGAAATATTAGACTTAGAATCATCGGACTTAAAATCATCGGACTTAGAGACATCTGTCGATTCCCGCGCGCGGGCCGATTCAGCCAATATTAAAACCGGGGAAATCAGTCACAGCGCGCGTCCAAACTCCCATCCGCCCATTAGTGAGCTGGTAGATGTCTCTGCCCTATGGCAGGGGCGATCGCCTATCGAGCAGTTTGTCCCCAGAGCCAAAAGCTCAGGGTTCTATAGCAAACTAAAATCGGTGGCGATTGACCCTACCCCGGAAGCTCCCAATTAGACAATTCCAGTTAGTTTTACGCCCGATGACTGCCTTACCGCTTCTCACCCTAATCGCTATTTTGGCGACCTTAGCCGTCAATACGCTGTCTAACTTTTTTTCGCCCGGCGGCCAAAATGTGGGCGAAATTTCTAATACGGTTTTGGGGGGCGTGCTGATTACGCCAGCCAGCTACGCATTTGCCATTTGGGGTTTAATCTATCTGGGACTGATTGCCTACGGCATCTTTCAGCTCCGTCCTAGACTTCACGCAGATCGGTCAATTCGGCAGGCTAGCCAATTGTTGATTGTGGCCTGTCTGGCTCAGGTGGGCTGGATTTTTTTATTTACCCTGCAGCTGTTTTGGGCCTCGGTGGGGCTAATGCTGCTGATTTTGCTGCCGCTGATGGGTGCCTATCTGGCGCTTAATCGAGCTGGGGGGATGCGACCGTCTCGCCAGCGGCGCTGGCTGGTGCAGATTCCCTTTAGCGTTTACTTTGCCTGGATCTCGGTGGCAACGGTGATCAATATCGCCGCTGCGCTGTATATCTCCCAGTGGGGGGGGTTCGGGATTGGCGATCGCCTCTGGACCGTCGTGATGATGGGGATTGCCGCTGGAATCGCCGCCGCTGTGTTGCTGCAGTACCGCGATCGCGCCTTTGGGCTGGTGATAGTTTGGGCACTGGGGGCGATCGCCGTTCGCCACAGCGATATTGCCCTACTGTGGATAACGGCGGCTGGACTCGCCTTAGGGCTAGTGGCGCTGGTATTACTGCTGCCCTGGCTGGTGCCTGCGCGATCGCGACTGCCTAAGTCGGCGTCAGCGCCGCCAGCAGTTGACCCGAAATAAAGGGCAAAATTGCCTTATTTTGGCTATTATCTGGCCCCTCAGTGAAGGCCACCAGCAGATAAGGGGCACAGTTTGGCACTTCGATATAGGCCGCATCGTGGCGCACTTTGCTCGTCCAGCCCGCCTTGGACCAGACGGTGGCCGTTTGCGGCAGCCCCTGGGCCAAAAAGCCAACGATTTGGTTTTCAGCATTGTGGCGGTAGTCTTTGGGATTTAGGCTGCGCTGCAGTAAAGACATCATCGCCTGCGATCGCCCTGGCGTGATCGACACGCCCCCAATAATGCTGTGCAGCAGTCGCGCTACGGCATTGGTATTTAGCCGATTGCGGTTTTCGTAAGTCTCTCCCAAAAACAGCCGCTCTCGTCCGTAGGGACCATCGCCCCAAGTTTTTTGGTTGAGGTTGACTGTCTTTAGCTCTGGCCACTGCAGGCTTTGAAAGTAGCGATTGACGAGATTGCGCTGATGCTGCCAGGTTATAAACGGCCCCTCTGGTAGCGCTGGGCCGCTGGTGGTGCCGGTTAACACGTCTACCACCAAGCTTGTCGCATCGTTGCTCGAGTCCACAATCATGTCTCGGGTGGCTCGAATCAGCTCATCTGAGGGCTGAACCATGCTCTGCTCTAGCCACTCCTGCACGGCCACTAGGTAAAACAGTTTCACCACGCTGGCCGGATAAATACTTTCTACCCCGCGATACACCGCACCCCGAGGGCGATGCTGCCAAAATTCTTCAGGGCTCAGCGCCCCGCCGGTATTGACAATAACGGGAGGGTCGTACACAAGCCAAGTCAGCGCAATCTGATTTTGGGCCAGGCTTGGAAAGGTTTGCCAGGTTTGGGCCAGGACTGAATCCAACTGCTGCTGTAGCGGGTCACTGGGCTGAAAGAAGGTCATGATTGCTTTAGAGGTTCATAAATTCTATTTGCAGAAGATCGGCGAAGGTAGTGCCGCATCAGCAGTTAGGGCTAAAGCCGCTTCAACAACCTCTGGGCCAGCTCCGGCCCGGCAGGACTGCTCAGTGAGATGGCGCCGCCAGCGACGACTGCCCGGCTGGCCGGTAAAGAGCTGCAGCATATGGCGGGTGATTTTGTTGAGCTTAAGTCCTTGACGGGTCCAGGTTTCGATGTAGTCAAGCATGGCAGCGGCAACCTGGTGGCGATCGCGCCCGGTTTCCCCGCCATTAAAGTAATCGCGATCCACCGTGGCAAATAAATAGGGATTGTCGTAAGCGGCCCGGCCTATCATCACCCCGTCTACCCGCTGGTGATGCTCAGCTGCCTGGGTCAACGTGGTAATGCCGCCGTTGATTTCAATCCACAGGTGAGGAAAGTCCTGCTTGAGCCGATAGACATCGCCATAGCGCAGGGGCGGCACTGTACGATTTTCTTTGGGGCTGAGTCCTTGCAGCCAGGCTTTACGGGCGTGAACAGAAAAGTAGCGGCAGCCTGCTTGGGCGACGGTTTCAACAAATGCGGCCAGATCACTGTAGCGATCGCGGTGGTCAATGCCGATGCGATGCTTAACACTGACGGGCAGGGCGCTGGCGGCTGCCATCGCCGTCACACAGTCGGCCACGCGCTGGGGCTGAGCCATTAAGCAGGCCCCAAAATGGCCGCTCTGAACGCGATCGCTGGGGCAGCCCACGTTGAGATTGATTTCGTCGTAGCCGTAGTCGGCGGCGATTTGGGCGCACAGGGCCAAATCTTTAGGGTCGTCGCCGCCGACCTGTAGCACCAGGGGCTTCTCTCGGGGATCGAAGCTAAGCAAATGGTCGCGATCGCCGTGTTTAATGGCCGCGCTGGTCACCATCTCGGTATACAGCAGCGTATGCTGCGTAATTTGCCGCATAAAAAACCGGAAGTGACGATCGGTGCGATCCATCATGGGGGCCACGCTGAGGGGATAGTAGCCCGGCTCATAAGTGCGCTCTACAACAGGGGTCATTTAGTCTCTAAAGCTATGACTTTTCTAGTTTAAGGGACTCTTTTTAGGTTAAAAATCGCTCTCCCAATCCATCGCCATTTGAAGCTGGAGGGGCATTAGGTTTAAGTCTTCGGGCGATCGACCCTGGGATTCAAAAAAGGCCATTATTTGGTTGAGCTGGGGCTTGCCCCTAGACGCGCCGGTTACCCCACCGGCTACGACGATTCCACAGTTGCCGTGGGCCTGCTGCTGCCATTTTTGCCACTGCTTCAGGAGCTTTTGATCTTTACGATCGCTAGACAAAAACTCCCCAAACAAATGAAACTCGCCGTCCCCGGTCTGAAACAGCCCTAAATCGTAGCGATCGCCGCTAAACGGGTCGGTTCCCTGGTTAAAGCAGACTGCCTTAATGCCTTTGGCCTGTTTAAGCTGCTCAATTAGCTTGCCGGCTTTGGGGCGAGAGGTTTGGATAATAATTACAGGGAGCTGATCCTGGAACGGCGCAGCGTCCTCCAGCGGATGATGGTAAATCTTATAGTCTTTGCGCAAATACTCTTGCCAGGTGTCTGAGAAGGTTCGCAAAATTACCACTGCGCCCTCCGGCACATAATCATCGCGCAGCACCGGAAAATCGGGCGGGCTGGCGATTGCCTCGGTAGACATGGCCTCGGTTTCATTGATTAATACCTCAGCCACATCCGGTAGGGTTTTAACCTTGAGGGAAACCAAGCTGCTCTTCTGCTCTGGGATCGGATTTGGCACCCGATATCGCCCCTCAATAGCTGGAAACTGAGAGGTTTCTAACTTGTCGTAGTGTCGATCAAAAAAGCGATGCATTGCTTCTAGGGCCACAATAAATGTGGCGGCTTCCTCGTCGGCGAGGGCGACTCGCAATCCCTCCAGAGGGTGAAGACTGCCAAATTCGGGCTGGATAGCCGTGGGCTGAATATGGGAAAACGGGGTCAGCTCAGTCAGTTCAAGGTCAGGGGGCTCTTCAATCAGTTCAAAATTGAGAAACAGACAGTCTTGCTCCAAAAAAGCCTGCTGGAGCTGCTTTGGAGACTGATCGGCCGACGCCAGTACCCGCTGCCGAAACTGCCGCAGCGACTCTAGGGAGCGATACAGTAGGACCCCGTACTCGACCCCCGCCATCCCCAGCACGGATACATAAAGAGTAGCCACATCCCAGCGGTTGACCTCAACGGCCAAAATCTCTTGTTCGTTTAGGACATTCCAGGGCGCGTCCTGCCAAAGCTGGGACGCTTTTTCCATCAGCCTGTCTGCGTATGCGCCTGGGAGCTTAGGCTGGGTTTGCCCCACCTGCTGCATCAGCCCGTTAAAAATTTCGTCAATCAGGGGCAGCACCGGGACGTATTCAATCTCAATATCAACCTCTTGCAGAGCGCCCCGCAGAAAAAAATGAATCTCGCGATCGCGCACCACTAGCTTTTGAGGACGACCTGCCTCTGCCGCCCCTTGAGGACTTTCCATAGCCTGCAGTAGGGTTCGCACCACCGCCTCGTGACCGGCCTCGTCGGGCACAATATTGATGCCTCTAACAACGCCTTGGGTTCCGTCTACCCAAAGGATGCAGTCGCCTTTTGTTTCACCGGTCTCGTCTTCAGTATCAAATTTCTGTAGCAGATCAGCCCCAATCTGACGGCGATCGCCCTCCCAGACGCTGGGATGTTTGGGAAGATGATTTAGGCGGCGGATAGTTAAACTGTTCAATGCGGTCATGGAGCAAGCTAGCGATTGCGGGCAACGCTTTTAAACGATAATTCAAGGCTTGACCGTTATTTTATCGGCGGCATCGCCAAAAATTGTCTGGCCATGGAGAATCTTTCTCAATAATCTGCCAATAATTTGTAGGCTGAGCCGTTGGAAGAGATTTTTAGCAAAGATTTTTAATGTTAGCCATCGCTTGCGCCCAATGGCAGACCGTCCCGTCTCTCTTTATCCAGAATTAATCTATGACTGTTGACTATTGGCAACTTCGATAGCTCAGATGGAGCTTATCAATACCCTTCACTTTGGAGTTGGGCCATGATTAAAGTGTCTTTGACGCAGGATACAGCAGAAATCGAGTTTTAGTTTAAGGGAGAAGCGCTGTAACGATGCCCCTCAATCGCTCAGAGCCATTAGACATTTTACAAGTAGACGCGTTTACAGAGGTGCCGTTTCGCGGCAACCCGGCGGCAGTCTGTGTGCTGCCTAAAGCACTGAATGAAACCTGGATGCAGGCGATCGCGGCAGAAATGAACCTGTCAGAAACGGCGTTTTTAGTCCCCACGGACGACGGCTATCACCTGCGCTGGTTTACCCCCGCGGCCGAAGTCGATTTATGCGGTCACGCCACCCTGGCGAGTGCCCACGTGCTCTGGAGCGAGGGCTACTTAGATGCCGCCCAGCCTGCCCGGTTTCAAACCAAAAGCGGTTTACTGACGGCCACCCTTCACAACGGCTGGATTACCCTAAACTTTCCGGCTCAGCCCGTTGAGCCCCTAACGCCACCGGCGGCGCTAATCCAGGTTTTGCGAGGGCTAAATCCTGTGTTTGTGGGGGTCAACCCAACGGGCTATTTTGTTGAACTAGAGACGGCGACCCAGGTGCGATCGCTCCAGCCCGATTTTGCGCTGCTAAAAACTTTGCCAGTCCAGGGACTGATTGTGACCAGCCGCGCAGACAGCAGCGGCCCTTATCATCGAGACGGCTTGGAACAGGCGGCGGAACCCCATATAGAAAACTCCAATCCAGGCAGCTTTGACTTTGTTTCCCGCTACTTTGCCCCCGCCGTTGGGATTGATGAAGATCCGGTAACGGGTTCGGCTCACTGCGGGCTAACGCCCTATTGGCAAAAAAAGTTAGGCAAACCAGCCCTAATGGCCCAGCAAGTTTCGGCCCGCAGCGGTGTTTTGAAAGTGACGACAGAGGGCGATCGCGTACTTATCAGCGGTCAGGCTGTTACCGTCTTGCGGGGAAAATTGATTAGTTAGTACTCAACAATGACTATGACTGCTGCGCTGATCCAATGCCTCTAGACCCGCACGAAAGCTACAAAAAAATATTGGGTCATCTAATTGAGGCTGCTACAAAAGAACTAGATTTGGGAATTCGGAGTCTTGGTTGCGCACCTGCGATCGCGAAGATTTTGCCAAAGGATTGGAACCAGATCACTGCCACTACATCCAGCATAAGGCTCAGGTGCATGGCGGAGCTCAAGTTGATTTAAACCAATTTCCGCTGCCAGATCTAGCTGTCGAAATTGATATTACCAGCCGTTCACCCGAGCGCTTTGCAATTTATAAGCCTCTTGGCATTCCTAAAATTTGTCGCTACGACGGGCGATACAGAAAAACAGGGAATTGCTCAATGGATAAATTGAATCTACATCGTCAATTGGTTCAAGAGTCTTTGATTAAGACAGCAAACCTACGTTCTCACATCGATCTAGTTAAAAGTAAGACTGTTTTTGATCGAAAAGGCGATTATTATCAACTTGTACATTTAGCCTAGAAAGATGGAAGCACACGCATCTATGGTTGCGCTTTAAATTTTGATATTATCGACGGGAAGATTGGGGTTCAATATGATGGAACTGAGGATGCAATTGCAGAGCAGCTGATAGCAAAGGGGGTTCAAAAACAAGATATTGTATTGGCATGTCATGCGTCCTATGTTCGGCAATATACTGAGTTTACAGCAGGCTAAAGCACCCCTAAAATTGACTGTTTAGCTTATTTTTATAGGTGTTATACCCTCGATATAGGCAGTTCCTAAACAAGGAAGTTATGATCTTTTTTCTAAGCCTTTCTAAGAGAAAGCTTCAGAGATTTTCTGCGGTGTAGGCATAGTCTATGCGCACCCTCGACGAAATTAATACCAAAATCCGCCAGAAAACTGCTGTTGTTCTCACCGTTAACGAGTTTAAGCAGCGAGCCGCAGACCAAGGCGTAGCTAAAGCGGCCCAACAGGTGGATGTGGTGACCACCGGGACCTTTGAAGCGATGGAGTCCTCCGGAGCCATTTTGAATCTGGGCCACACCGACCCGCCAATTAAAATTCGCCAGTGTCAGCTTAATGGCGTGCCGGCATACGCCGGATTTGGCGCAGTCGATCTTTATATCGGGGCGTCTCAGATGGCGGAGGTTAATCCCTTTGGAGAGAGCGGAAATCAGGCAGAAAACCGCGATCGCGGCGGCGGCTATGTGATTGCTGATTTAATTGCCGACAGGCCCGTTCAACTGCGGGCCATTGGCCAGATCACCGACTGCTACCCTCGCGCTAGCTTAGAAACGACTATCACTCGCAACACCATCAACCAGTTCTATCTATTTAATCCGCGCAATCTGTATCAGAATTTTATCGTAGGGGTTAACGGCGGCGATCGCCCCCTTGCCACCTACCTCGGTCCCCTTCAGCCCCGACTGGGCAACGCTGTATACGCCAATCCGGGCGCTTTTTCGCCCCTGATGAACGATCCCGACTTGCAGGTGGTGGGTGTGGGCAGCCGAATTTTTTTAGGCGGCGGCGTGGGATATATCGCTTGGGAAGGTACCCAGCATTTTCCGCTGCAGAAGCGGCTGCCCAACCGCACCCCCGTTGGCCCCGCTGCCACCGTTGCCCTAATTGGCGACGCTAAGCAAATGCATAGCCGCTGGGTGCGAGGCTGCTACTTTAAGGGTTATGGCCCCTCAATTATGATTGGTGTCGGCGTGCCGATTCCCATTTTGAACCCGCATATTGCTGAGTGCTGCGCTGTACAGGATGAAGAGTTGGTGGCTCCCATAGTCGATTTTTCGATTCCTCGGCGGGTTCGCCCGACCTTTGGGCTGGTCAGCTATGCTCAGCTCAAAAGCGGTCGGATCAAAATTGAGGGGCGCCCTGTGCGAACCGCTCCTCTGGCCAGCCTTTACCTAGCCCATCAGGCAGCCCTGGAGCTAAAGACATGGATTGAGGATGGCAGTTTTGAGCTAAGCCAGCCCGTTGCACCACTGCCCAGCGATCGCCGATTTATGCCTCAAGATGCGTGGGGAGCGCAGGTAAACTTGGACCCGTAAGGGATTGGGGTATAAACGCTAAGGTTAGGTAATTCTTTGCTATGTGATGCCTGAAAGCAGCACTAGTCCTAAAACTGCGCCAAAAACAATCAGTGCGTAAAACTGGGCTCGACCGTTTTCTAGATACTTCAACCCTTCGCCGGTGACCAGGGTCACAAAACCCGCCAAGTTAACCACCCCATCCACAATGCGGACATCAATTTCGAGCACCTGCTTTGCCAGCTTACGGCTCCCCTCAATAAAGACCACTTCGTAGATATCATCGATATACCACTTGTTCAGCGATAGCCTATAGAGTGGCTCAATCCGCTTTGCGATCGCGCCCGGATCAATTCGCTTAGAGAGATACATCAGCGATGCCAGGGTAATTCCAATTAGACCGATGCCCACAGAGCTACCGCCCATAATCAGAAATTCGCTCCAGTCAAAGGCTTCTCCCAACTCAAGGGCAACGTCAGCCACCTCCTCAACCTCTTCCCCTGGGGCGTGGATAAAGGCCTCAAAATAGTTGAGAAACGGTGTTCCCACCAGCCCAATCAAGACCGATGGCACCGCTAGGGCCACCAGCGGAAAGGTCATGGAAAATGGCGATTCATGGGGCTCGCTGGCGTGATGATGATCGTGCTCCTCGTGTTCCTCATCAGCATCTAGCGTCAGCTCCTGAGGATTCATGGCGCCTGGACCAAGGGACGCGCCCATCCGCTGGAGCTGCTCTCGCTTAAGCTGACGCTTGATGGCTTCGTTAGTGCCCTCAAACTCCCCTTCAAAGGTACTGAAATACATGCGGAACATATAGAAAGCCGTAATTCCAGCTGTAATCCAGCCAATGGCCCACAAAATCGGATTGACTTCAAAGGTGGAGCCCAAAATCTCATCCTTCGACCAGAAGCCGGCAAAGGGCGGAATACCGCAAATTGCCAGGGTTCCAATCAAAAAGGTAATCGCAGTAACGGGCATATATTGCCGCAATCCCCCCATCAGCCGCATATCTTGGGCAAGGGCCGGATCGTGGCCCACCACTTCCTCCATGCCGTGGATGACCGACCCTGAACCGAGAAATAGCATTGCCTTAAAGTAGGCGTGGGTCATCAGGTGAAACAGCCCCGCGCCGTAAGCACCTACCCCCATAGCCATAATCATGTAGCCCAGTTGGGACATGGTAGAAAAGGCCAAGCCCTTCTTAATGTCATTTTGGGTGATGGCAATGCTTGCGCCCAAAAAGGCAGTAATCGCACCTGTCCAGGCGATCACATCCATCGCCACGGGCAGCTCTTCAAATACCGGGAACATCCGGGCAACCAGAAAAACGCCGGCGGCTACCATAGTCGCGGCGTGAATCAGAGCGGAAATGGGCGTCGGGCCTTCCATAGCGTCGGGTAGCCAGACGTGTAGAGGGAACTGGGCCGACTTTGCTACCGGTCCCAAAAAGACCAAAACCGCCATCAAAGCCGCAATGCCGACACTCAACGAGCCGCCTTTGACCAGTTCGGTCAGGCGATCGCCCATCACCTCAAATTCAAAGCTGCCCGTGGCCCAAAATAGCGCCAGTATGCCCAGCAGTAAACCAAAGTCTCCCACTCGGTTAGTCACAAACGCCTTTTGACAGGCATCGGCGGCGGGTTTGCGGCTGTACCAGAAGCCAATCAGCAGATAGGAACACATCCCAACCAGCTCCCAAAACACATAGACCTGGAGCAGATTTGGGCTAATCACCAGCCCCAGCATGGACGAGCTAAACAGGCTGAGGTAAGCGTAAAACCTGACATAGCCAGGATCGTGGGCCATATAGCCATCGGTGTAAACCATCACCAAAAAGGCCACTGTCGTTACGATCACCAGCATTAGCGAAGCGAGGTGATCAATGGTGTACCCCATGGTGATCCGAAAATCTCCGGCAGAGGCCCAATCAATGATTACGGTGTAAGGTTCGTGGCCCTGCACCTGGCTCCAAAATAAAGCAAAGGACAGCG
The DNA here is from genome assembly GCA_039177155.1 of Cyanobacteria bacterium P01_H01_bin.119. Classification (GTDB taxonomy): domain Bacteria; phylum Cyanobacteriota; class Cyanobacteriia; order Phormidesmidales; family Phormidesmidaceae; genus JBCBZT01. The sequence continues at coordinate 10,911 of JBCDFX010000010.1, read as the reverse complement.
TCATAGCTGCCCCAATCAGCGAAACAATAAATACAGCAGAAGCCCGCCGTAGCTTATTAGTTGCTTGACTATAAGAAATCAGGCCAAAGCCAACAATTGCGGCTCCCAGCAGCGGAAGAACCGGAATGAGCCAGGCGTATTGATAAATTAGTTCCATTGAATCCATTGCCTACTCCAATGTGTCCTGCGTTGAGTTGGCAAAACCGCTTACATTTTGCCACACTGTGACCCGGCTGCCTGTCTAACTTCAGACATAATGCAGATTATTTAAGCTTATTTCTGTGTCTTTCCAAGCTAAACCGTAGGGACTAGCACTCTAGCCCAACAATATCGACATCGGCGGCGTGCTCTACGGTAAAACGATAGCTTAAGTGAGCCTGCTGCTCTGGCGCGATCGCTAACTGCCACTGACATAACCCCGATTCGCTAACGGTTGCGACCGCCTCGATCGTATCGATATGAACTTGAACCTGGGCATCTTGACTGACCGGAAACTGCTCAGAAATCACCAGATTAGCCGGGTAAGGCAACTGGTTTGTCACTGAAATCGCAAAGGCTATGGCGTATCGATGGCGCTCATTAGTATCATCCGTGAGAATTTCGAAATCTCGCTGGCTCAGCGTTCGTTTAACCTGAATTCTCTCTTCCACCCCCAGGGCAAAGGAGAACTGGTCATTTGGGGCGACATAATTTAGCCGGGTCGAGCCAACAAAAATACCCTGACGAAACAGGTTCACGGGGCCAGGCAGGAGTGGCGTAGCATCCTCTGGATAATGCACGGTGACCTGTAGATAGGCCATTTCAATCCGCTGGGGCAGCGCCATATAAGATAGCGATGCGCTTAGGGACTGCTGATTGACGGTGACGCCGTGTCCGGTGTTGTCGCTAGGCACGCTAATGCCATCTAGGGCGGGCAGGCTGACAATGGGGCGACTAGCAGATCGCTCTCGGGTAGACGCTTCTCGATCGAGCTGCTGGACCGTTTCAGCAATTTCGCTGCCCGGTACGGCCCCCAGCATTCGGTAGGCATCTGAAAGGGGATTATTGCCGCGATCGGTGCTGCCTTTTGATGCCATACCCCGCCCCATTTTGCTGGCCATTTTGCCCGTGGGCTTGCTTAGCTTGACGCTAGTTGGCTCAATGCGCCAAGGCAGCAGGTCCGGCGGACTCAGAGAAGAACTGGGCTTAGCCGTAGAGAGGGTTAGCCGAACTGCGGGCCAGTCTTCGCCGGTTTCCTGCTTTACCATCGCCAGGTAGGTCAACGTCAGAGAGGTCTGAGCATGGTCAAATCTGGCATCGTACTGGGGTTTCCAGGAGGCTTTAGTGACCCGGTAAGACAGTTCTAAGGTGTAAGTGCCCGGCGTTTGGACCTGGATCCGAGCCAAACTCACATAGCCCGTAGGCAGGGGGGTATCTTTGAGGATTTGGAGCTGCTCTCGGGTGGACTGAAGCTGCTGATCAATCCGATATTTAGTCTGCTCGTGCTGGGCCATCTCGGCGGCGATATGGCGGTAGCGATCGCCGACAAACTCAAACATAGACTGAGTCTGAGTAAGGTCAACCTGCTGCTGTGCCAGACCCTGGGCGTAGGTGTCTATGGCGCGCTCACTCAGCCCCTGAACAAAGTCTCGCTGAAGCTGGAGGCTAGCAATCGTATCTTTTACATGTCGATAGCGCTCTTCAAGCTGCTGCTGCTGTTTGGCCAGAACTTCAAGCTGATGCTCTAGTTCAGGGGAAACGGATGCTTCAGTATCAACTCCCAAAATCTTAATTTGTGCCGAGCCGCTGCCGCTAACTCGCAAGGATTGAGGATTGAGACTGGGGGGTAGATTGTTCACCAGCAGCGCGGATTCTGCACCTGTCAGCTCAACGGTTCCACAGCGGGTAACCAGGGCTTGATCCGGATAGACTGTTACCGCGACGATAGTGGTCGCTATTGCAGTAGGGGAGGAGCCAGAAGAACTGGACTCATCTAACCAGGCAGACGATGAGGCCAAAGAAGTTGATGAGCTAGACGACATAGGCAGTTCTATTGACGCGTGCGGGAGGGGAAATTAAAAACGCCCCGACAGTGGTAAATGTATTCACCTGTTGTCAAGATACCCAGTCTAGACAGGCCGACCGCAAATGGCGGCTCAATTTGGGATAGCACAGTCAGCTTGTGCGACTCTGCGGGTTGCGATATGCAGGTGATTTTAGAATTGTGAACTAACGGGATAAACGGTCGCAGATGGCCAACACCCCCTATCAGTATCTACAAGACGATTTCAAAATAACCCGAATAGTTTGGCTCGCCATTGAGATGTTCCTACACAAATAGATTTAGCACCAGTCGAATGGGTCAACCCCTGCTAGATCTAAGATTTTTGGAATCAAATCTTCTCGACGAATGGCCATCAGATGCACCCCGTGACAAATCTGCCGGGCCATGCGGACTTGTTCAGCCGCGATCGCAATGCCCGCCTCTAAAGGCTGAGCAGCCTGGGCTAACCGCTCAATAATAGCCTCTGGAATCTTGACGCCCGGCACATTACGATTGATAAACTGCGCATTTTTGGCAGACTTTAGCAGAAAGATACCCGCCAGAATAGGCTTATCAGACTGACTGGCGATATGGGCCATAAATTTCTCTAGGCGATCAAAGTCTGAAATCAGCTGGCTTTGAAAAAACTGAGCCCCGGCATTAAGCTTTCGCTCAAACCGACGCTGCAGCGCCGATAAGCTAGTCCACTGTGGATCGACAGCAGCCCCTGCAAATAAGTGGGTAGGGTAGTCGGTCAGGGGGCTATCGCACCAGTCTAAGCCGCTGTTGAGCTTTTGAATCAGCTGCAGCAGACGCACCGACTCTAAATCAAAAACGGATTTGGCCTGGGGATGATCCCCAGCTTTTACCGGGTCGCCTGTCAGGGCCAGAATATTGCGAATACCGAGGGCATTAGCGCCAAGCAAATCGGCCTGAAGAGCAATCTGATTGCGATCGCGGCAGGCAAGCTGGCAGATGGGCTCTACGCCGTGATGCTGCAAAATAGCAGCGGCGGCCAGGGACGACATTCGCATCACGGCCCGGCTACCGTCGGTTACGTTGACGGCGTGAACCCGTCCCTTTAGACCTTTTGCCATGGCAATCATATGAGTCGGGTCGCCACCCTTAGGCGGCATAACTTCAGCCGTCACCAAGAATTTTTTGGCGCGCACCGCTTCACGAAAGCGATCGCTGGCATCAGGGTAAAAACTTGCGGCAGCAGACTTAGAGGGAACAGGAAGGGCAGGCGGCATTCAAACTTGGCAAAAATTGTTCAAGCCCCCAGGCTGGCCCTTAGACCCGGCTGGAGTTGGTGCATTTATCAGTATATTCTCTCGCCGTGATCAGAGGGGCAAAAGGGCTAGCGGCGCTGCTCTCTGTGATACGGATTACCGGATTTTGGGTTCGCTAAAAGGATGCATCTACAGGCTTAAAACCAATGAATTCTCCGGTGAATTTTCTGGGGGCTGCCTGGCTCTGTTTGGCCTGGATACTGGGCATCGTCAGCGCCAGGATAGGGGCTGATGGACCTGTTTTTTGGTGGGTCCCTGCTCTGGAGTTCGATTTGGGGCTCGGATTGGGACTCGGATTAGGGCTAGGGAGCGCGATCGCCGCTTGGATTCTGCCGCGCTACTGGTGGCGCGGCCCCACCCGTCGTCTGTGGTTAGCAATGGCTTGCGTCGCGATCGTTGCCTCAGGCTACAGCCATTGGCGGTTGCCTAGCCCTTCGCCTCAAGATATCAGCCAATTTGTTGTACAGGTGAGCAAGGTGTGCCCTACCCCCCATCTGGAGGGCAAGGTTGTCACTGAGCCGCGCTTAACGCGCAGCCAAATGGGACAGTTTATTCTGTCGGTTTCTGCCGTGAGCTGTTCTACAACTGACAGTATTTCCGCTAACTCACCAGCGGACTCGGATTTTGCAGCCTCCACTCCAGATGCCGCCCAATCTCAGCGCAGCTCTAAAGTCAGTTCCACAGCAGTCAGTTCCACAGCACAATCTGGACAACCCTATCTAGGGCTGCCTGGCTGGGCAGATCGAGCTGACATTACGTTTTATCAAACCATAAACGGCAGGCTGTATGTCACTGCGCCCCTGCTTCAGGTAACCGGGCTTCGCCCCGGCCATCGCGTTACGTTGACAGGCCGTCTCTATCAACCCCAGGACCCAAAGCACCCTGGCGATTTTGATTTCGGTGCTTACTTGGCCAATCAGTCTATATTTGCTGGACTGAGGGCTACAGCAGTTGAGCTCGACAGCAGCGTCAACCTTCAATCTGGCTGGGGGCTGTGGCAAATTCGGCGGCGGATTGTGCAGGCTCATGTTAAGGCCCTTGCAAGCCCTACCGGCCCCATGGTGAGCGCTATGGCGCTGGGGCGAAGAGCCGTAGATTTACCCCACGACATCCGCGATACGTTCACCCAAGCGGGACTGGCCCATACCATGGCGGCATCAGGCTTCCATGTCACCTTGATCTTGGGGATTATGCTGGGCGCAGTGCGATCGCGATCGCCCCGAACTCAAGCGATCGCAGGGGGATTGGCCTTGGTCGGATATATCAGTTTGACCGGCATCCAGCCTAGCGTTTTAAGAGCCGTGCTGATGGGCAGCGGGGCGCTGGTGGGCATTGTTTTAGATCGCCGCGTTAATTCCCTAGGCTGTTTGCTAATGGCACTGGTCGGACTGCTGATTTGGAATCCAAACTGGGTGGGAGATATTGGCTTTCAGCTGAGCTTTGCGGCAACGCTGGGGCTAATTGCTACGGTTCCCGCTATCCAGCAGCGCTTAGACTGGCTACCGCCGGTTCTATCTGGGGCGATCGCCTTGCCTCTGTCCGCCTATGCCTGGACGCTGCCGCTGCAAATGTACTGGTTCCATACCTTTTCTCCGTACAGCATTTTTATCAACCTAGTCTCAACGCCTCTGGTGATTGGACTGAGTTTAGGCGGCGTGCTAAGCGGATTGATTGCAGTCTTTTTCCCGACCTTGGGCAGCGTTATCGCCCTGCCGCTTTATTACCCGGCTCAGGCGCTCTTGATGCTGGCCGAATGGATTAACCGCCAGCCCCTGAGTTCGATTGCGACTGGAGAGCTTTCGCTATGGCAGTGCATCGGAATCTACGGTCTATTTGCCGCGATTAAATTTTGGCCCTGGTGGCAAAAGCGCTGGGGGCTGGGTTTGAGCTTAGCCATCGTTTTGCTGGTGGTGCCCTGGGGGCTCAATATCGCCAACCTCCGACAGATCACTGTTTTGGCAACGCCTGGGGAACCCGTTCTGCTGTGGCAAAACCGGAATAAAACCCTACTGTTCAACAGCGGTCAAGTCGGAACCGCCAGCTACACCGTGCTGCCGTTTTTGCGCCGGGCCGGTATTAACCAATTAGACTGGGCGATCGCGCCGTCCTTCGCTGGCAGATACGCTAAAGGCTGGGAACCAATTTTGGCCCATGTTTCTGCCAAGGCTGTTTACGGCACCCTCCCCAATCCGCCCTCTCCCCAAGCGGAAAACTTTGTCTCCCTGTCTGCGGGCCAACGCATAGCCATAGCCAAAACCGTCGTCCAGCGATTAGAGCACGATGCGCCCTTACTGCGAATGACCATTGCCGAGCAAAGCTGGCTACTGCTGCCGCCGTTGACCGCAGATCAGCAAATTCATCTGATAACAGATCCCCTGCCCCAGACCCAGGTGCTTTGGTGGGATGGCACCGAGATTATTTCCCCCATTCTGGATCAGCTCCAGCCCCAAACGGCGATTTGCTTCGGCGCTGAAATTGATGCCGCTACAGCTCGACTATTGCGCGATCGCGGTATCGAACTCTACTGGCCAGCCCAGGATGGCCCGCTGCAATGGCAGCCTTATACTGGCTTTAGGCTACAGGCGGCTCCAACCGATTTAGATATAACCCTGTAGCGCTGGCCGGAGCGATTATCTATAAAATACTAATCCCGCAATTGATCTGGTTGATAGATTTATTAGACTCGGGGATCAGATTATTTACGGCAACAAAAATCTAAAAATTCTAGTCTCTTCGGCTTTGAAGCTGGCAATCGGCGCTAAGATACACTCGACATATCATGGGGTAAACCGAGATCTGGAGAGGTGGCAGAGCGGTTGAATGCGGCAGACTCGAAATCTGTTTTAGGGTCAAACCTAACGAGGGTTCGAATCCCTCCCTCTCCGCTTGTTTCAAGGCTTTCAGCGATCGCGCCTTAAGCTCAAGAGCTGTAGTAAAGCAGCTCAGGCAGCAAAATAGCTAGTTTGATGGAAAATATAAGTCTGAGCGGGGCCTATTTATCTTAAAACGGAGTACCGTCATACAGTTTCTGTGGATTGATGAGTTGTTTGCCCATGTGGTTCTCCTGTAGGACTGACTTAAGTTCACCAGGGTTTCTAAGGCCATTTTCACACGACTAAGGCGATCGCCCTGGTGAGTCGCAATCTGTTGAGCCTGGTAAACAAACTTATCTGACCGTCTGCTGTTTGCGGTCAACGGCTGCCGGACCGCTTCACTGTTGCCGATATGCTGGCTCAACTGCTGCTAAATCGTTTCACTTTGAGTCGTAGTTGGTTCAGGCGATGGTCTATCAGCGCTAAGCAATTAGCCGCCGCATCGCCGCCACTGACAACACAACATCAGGGAATGCCTGCATCTGAATAGTATCGCTTTCCCAGGTGATATCGCGCTGGTAGTCGCCATCGACTGCATCACGAAACACCCGCAGCTCATCGTTCACCAAGTCAAACACCCAATACTCTGTAATGCCTGCTCTGGCATAGATGGGGCGCTTTCCCTCGGTATCCCGTTCGGGCCTGCTGTTAGCGATTTCAATCAGCAGATAAATGTTCTCTGGATAGGGGTGATGGTCTGTATAGTTGCGCCGCTCTACAACTGCGATATCAGGCAGCGGCTCACTGGTTGGTAAGGTAATGGCTTTACCGCCCCTGATTAGAACCCGGCCACCCAGGCGATCGCGTAGATGCTCAATGGCAGCATCCCCAACGCCTTCATGGGGTGGCTCAACTGGGGGCATCTCGACAATATCTCCATCTAGCAGTTCAACCCGGTAGTCATCCAAAAAGCCCGCCGTCACCATATCGTGATAACGGTCTACGCTCCATTTCACTGGGGTTAGTACGGTGCTAGTCATGTGCGATCGCCCTCTGAGTTCCCATGCTGCTCTTGTGTTTCTAGTATCTAGCATGCATCTAGCATCCCTAACGACTGGACTAAATATGACGCTAGTCAGCTATTTGAGAAAATTCCCTTGTCGTTAGGCCGTTAAGCCCTTTTTCGGCAACATTGTCTAAAGCCTCTTTTCAAAAACATAAAGCGCAAAAGCATTAACAGAGGCATTAAGGGAAACCGAGATTTCTGAGGCTTAGATACAGTACTCGATATGGTAAACATACCTAACACTCATTTTCCGCTAGCCAATATGGATCGCTTTACCGTTCAAGTTATTTCTCAAACCCCAAACCCCCAACAGACGATTTACGCCGCCATGCATCAAGACTACGCGGAAGGGTTTGTATGGGATGAACGCGATCGCTTCCCCAACGAAGCCGCCTGTGGCGACATTGTGATTAAAAATCTGCTCAAAGGCGGCAGGGGCCATTACGGACCGCTAGAGCATCCTCAGATTGTGCTCAACTGCGGCTGGTTTCCCCACAGCACGATGCAGCAGATTCGCACTCACCGGGTTGGGGTCTCATTTGATGTGCAGAGTTTTCGCTACACCGGGCGCAGACTGCTGCAAGTTGCTAACGGAGAGCGAGAGATAGAAGAGGTGTTTTACCTTAGGCCGCTTGGTCTCTACAGCGATCGCCAGGGGAAAAAATATGAGTATACCCAGGCCCAGCGTCAAGCTGATATGGAATGGTGCTTAGAGGCCTGCCGTCATTACCAAAGGCGCATTCAAGAAGGGCTCTCTGAAGAACACGCGCGCGGGCTGATTCCGTTTGATGTGCGCCAGCACTGGATACTGTCGGCAAATGTGCGATCGCTAATGCATCTTTTGGACCTGCGCTGGAAAGCAGATGCCCAGCTCGAAGCCCAGAAGCTGTGTGAACAGATTTGGCCCCATTTTGTGGCTTGGGTACCTGCGATCGCCGCTTGGTATGAAGGCCATCGCCTCAAAAAGGCTCGGCTATCGCCCTAGGGTGCATCATCAATTAAAACCAGAATGTTTCCAGTATCAGCATTACCGCGCCCGCCCCGCACAATAAACTAGGGGCTGAAACGCATCCCTCATAAAGACTTGACCGCTAAATCATGACAGTCCCTAGAGCATGTCATTTGTTGAGAGAAAAACTACAGGGTAAGCCTTCCTTCCTTGCCCCGCCGGCTCCAAGATATGGGCTGTGGTCTATGGGCTGGGTGCAACCCTGACACTATTATCAGCCAACGGTCAATCGATAACGGCCCTCAGCATGGAGCGCATCAGCTGGCAACTAACAAGCTACAGCCTATTATTGTATATAGTCTAAATAAACTATATCTTCATCATAAGTAGCGTGTTCTGATAGAAGATTCTTAATTATTTGTATCGTTTTAATCATAGATTCTCAGAATTGCGCCGATTGAAAAAGTTTTACATTTTGTTCAGCAGGATGCAGACATAAGCTGTTTGCCTAAGTAGTGTAGATTTTATAAGCTTTTTCAGCTCTAGCAGCGAATGAGCCTCAGCTCACTTTGGCAGCTACGGTCAGCGGATAAGAATTCTCATAATTTAACGCTGTTCGCCTTAAAATTCGTTACAATGATTAACAAATTTAGTGTTTTGGTAGGGCTTCGTTATGTCTGACATCTCAATTGCTGTAACGGCTACTGCTGTCTTGGCGGGCGCTATTGTTGCAGCTGAGCTGAAGCGACGCGCCGCTGAAGTTCAAGCGCAAGCTGATGCCATTCCCGTGCCCATAGATGAGCCTCGTCACCGGTGAGATTAGAGCAATCGCGTCGTTGAAGTACGCGGTTTCAGCGAGTAAAGAGCTGATCTGAGAAGAGTCTGAGCTACTGCAGACTCCCTTAAAAATTTGCCTTAAGCTTTTCTGCCCTGTTGTTTCCTGACCTTTTGTTTCGATTGCTATGAAAACCGCGCAGACGTCTACGGATCTGGTGCGTACCTATCTCAAAGAGATTGGTCGTGTTCCGCTGCTGACCCACGAAGAAGAAATTGTGTTGGGTAAGCGAGTTAAAGCTCTATCGGCACTGCAGATCGCCTATGAGGAGCTGGCAGAGCAGCTTGAGAGACAGCCTACCCTGGCTGAATGGGCAGAAGCTGCCGATATGGCGCAAGCTGACTTGGAGAAGGTCGTTAAGCAAGGTAAAGCCGCTAAACGGAAGATGGTCGAAGCAAATCTTCGACTGGTTGTTTCTGTCGCTAAGAAGTACATCAAGCGTAATGTAGACCTGCTAGATCTGATTCAGGAAGGCACTATTGGCATGCAGCGAGGGGTTGAAAAGTTCGATCCAGCCAAAGGGTATCGATTTTCGACTTACGCTTACTGGTGGATTCGACAGGCTATTACTCGTGCCATCGCCGAGAAGAGTCGCACTATTCGCCTACCGATTCACATTACTGAAAAGCTTAACAAGATTAAAAAAGCTCAGCGTCAGCTGTCACAGCAGCTGGGGCGCGCAGCAACGGTCAATGAACTGGCTGAAGATCTAGATTTAACGCCTAAGCAAGTTCGAGAGTATCTGGAGCGATCGCGTCAGCCCCTTTCTCTAGATCTGCGCGTCGGCGACAACCAAGATACCGAGCTCGGCGACCTGCTAGAAGATGAAGGCCAATCACCAGAGGAATTTGCCACCCAGTCTTCTCTAAAAACCGATCTGGAGCGATTAATGGCTGACCTAACCCCCCAGCAGCGTGAAGTGCTCTCCCTTCGCTTTGGATTAGCCGATGGCAGCACTATGACCTTGGCGAAAATCGGCGATCGCCTCAGCATTAGCCGGGAGCGCGTGCGCCAAATTGAGCGCGAAGCGCTGACCAAACTCCGCAAACGTCAAGCCGATATGCGCGAATACTTGGCCAGCTAAGTCCTTCGCTTACTCCGTTGGGGCAACGCTAGGGAATTTGGTTTTAATTATCCAAAGCATTTTGGGACCAAAACCGGTCCAAACGGTTAGGCCAGAAAGTTAGGCCAAAAAGTTAGGCCAAAAAGTTAGGTATGATGCGATCGCCCCTGTTACCTTGGAGTGCCGCCTTGACCCTGCAAGAATTTGGTTTACTGCTGGCAGCAGTTTTATCTAGCGCGTGCGGGCAGCTTTTTTTGAAACTCGGTGCTCTCAAACTGGGAAAAGTGACCGCAGGCAACGCGGTTAGCCATATCTTAAGCATTATCACTATTCCAGAATTATTGTTGGGGCTAGTGGCTTACGGCTGCGGCGCGATCGCCTACATTCTGCTGCTAACCCGAGTCAAACTTAGCGTCGCTGCCCCCTCGGCCTCACTGGTGTATCTTATTTCCGTTTTACTAGGATATTTTGTCTTTAAAGAAGCAATCTCTATAGGACGCCTAGTCGGCATGGGATTGATTACCGTTGGCGTCATTTTGGTGACCGCCCGCTAAGGCGTGTCATCAATTGAGAGCAAAACTGAAGACAGCTCTTGGCGGACGGTCAAAGTTAATTCCCACTAGACCCAGGTGAGGCAGCTCCATACAGCCGGCTATAGCACTGCTGATCCACCTCAGGCAGCAGCGGACACCACCAGTCGGCGTGCTCGATATACCACTGCAGGATCTGCGTTAGCCCATCTCGAAAAGCAATCTTGGGTGACCAGCCCAGCGTCTGACGAATTTTGCTGATATCAATAGCGTAGCGGCGATCGTGTCCAGGGCGATCCGAAACAAAAGTGATTAGCTTATGGGCCGGCTTAACCGGCAA
>JBCDFX010000009.1:0-25208 GCA_039177155.1 Cyanobacteria bacterium P01_H01_bin.119 | reverse complement strand
TGGTAGCTGCGATCGCAGCCGTTGATCCTGACCATCAAACCCGCGCTATTGGTGTGGGCACCCCTGGTCCCGCCGATGGCGCGGGCCGCATTGCCCGGGTTGCTATTAACCTAAGCGGCTGGCAAGATGTGCCCTTAGCCAGCTGGGTTGAAGATAAAACCGGACGACCCGCAGTGCTAGCCAATGACGCCAACTGCGCCGGGTTGGGAGAAGCGTGGATTGGCGCAGCGCGGGGCTATCAAAATCTGATTTTGCTGACTCTGGGTACTGGCGTTGGCGGTGCTGTTATTTTGAATGGTCAACTGTTTGTGGGGCACACGGGCTCAGCGGGTGAGCTGGGACTGATCACCCTAGATCCCAAAGGGCCGCTCTGCAACAGCGGCAACCAGGGCTCTCTAGAGCAGCACTGCTCAATTCAGGCTGTTCGCCGGCAGACGGGGTGCGAACCTGGAGAACTAGCTGAGCGGGCAAAGGCAGGTAATCCAAAGGCGATCGCATTTTGGCGGCAGTACGGTCGCGATCTGGGGGCAGGGCTAGCCAGCCTAATTTATGTGCTGACCCCCGAAGCCGTTGTGATTGGAGGCGGCATCAGCGCCGGGGCCGATTTGTTTTTACCCACCGCGATCGCAGAAATGGAGCGTCGGGTGCTGCCTAGCTCCCGAGAGAACCTGACTATACTGCTGGCAGCTTTAGGCAATCAAGCCGGAACCGTCGGTGCGGCAAAGCTAGCGCTGCAAAAATTTTGTGACTAAAATCCTTCAGTCACCCGTTTCTCAACCACCAGTCTCTCAGTCACAATAACGCCTAATTTCAAAATTCTTAATTCAAAAATCCTCAACCCTAAATCCCTAATCTAGAACTCAATCTAGAACTCGACGGGGCCTATGGGTAGTATTGAAGCTCTGCAGCAAACGCCACACGCCCCAAACAACCAGATAAGAGAGCCCCACAATAGCCGTCAGCATCACAACTGCGTGGGTTGCCCAGGCGCAAACCAAAACCAGGCTAAGAATAAAGAGGCCAAGCAATGTCTTATCCAAGATGGTCTCCAGATCAAGTGGAAAGGCGTTCTAACTTAATTTTATGAACGCTTCATCTGAAACGGGGGTTTTCTTATAAATGCTTGAGAAAACGGGGCGATTGCGTAACATTCCGTTGCAATGGGATTAAGCTATTGGGCCTGTTTAAGAGACGGTCGCGGCAAGCAGAGTCGGCCTCTGGGCTCGAAGCTGCCCCAGCGCAGGCTCGGTTTCAGCGCGCTTAAGGTAAAGCTGCGGCGACAGCGCGATCGCCCGCCGTAAGTGCTCCAGCGCCCAGTCGTGTTGCCCCTGCACTGCGTAGCAGCACGCCTGATGGTAAAAGGCAAAGGCAATATCGGGTTCAATGGCGAGGGCTTTGTTGTAGGCTTCGATGGCGTCTTGATAGCAACCCAGCCGCTGCAGAGTAAGGCCAAAGGCAAGCCAGGCGCGGTGATGGTAAGCCTCTGCCTTTAGGGATTCCACCAGAGAAGCTTGGGCCGCCGAGTAGTCGCCCAAATTCAGCCAGGTCATCCCCTGCTGATACCAAAATGCTGCATCGTCAGGTTCAAGAGCGATCGCTGCTTTTAAACACTGCAGCGCCGCTTCCCATTGGCCCAACTGCCGCAGCACATAGCCCTGTATCACCAGCGGCTGAGGATCGTCTGGATAAATCTGATGGGCTATGGCTAAATGCTCTAAGGCAGCGGCATAATCGCCCATCTGGGCTTTGATATATCCCAGGCACTGCTGCACCTTAAAGGATTGCGGGGCCAAGGTCGCCGCCCGCTGAAAACTTGCCAGACTGGCACGGCGCTGACCCAAATTATGCTGCAGCCGCCCCAGATGACACCAGGCTTTGACATAGCCCGGATCTAGGGTTACGGTGGCCCGGTAGCATGTCAGCGCCTTATGGGTTTGCCCGAGCTGCTGCAGGCATCCCCCTTTGCGGTAGTGAATTTTAGCCGTCTTGGGCAAACGCTGCAGGGCAGCGCTGTAGGCATTTAGGGCTCCATCCAAGGTGCCAGCTTCTTCGAGAGCAACACCGTAGTGGAACCAGTCTTCGCCGTTGCGATCGCTGATTTCTAGGGTTTGCTCATAGCTAGCGATCGCGGCTTCATAGCGACCCAGACAGCCCAAGAGGTAACTGCGTTTCTGCCAGGTTTTGTAATCATCTGGCATTGTTCTCAGCCGCTGTTCGCAGGCTGCCAAAGCTTGCTCCATGCACACGTCGATCTCTAATTCCTGAATCGGTTGGACTCGATCCGTCAGGATTGGAGGGGCATCCATCGCAAGACGAGAAGGGCTAACCATCAGACCTCCAGTTGGGGGGGTAGAGACTTGAAAGTTACCCTAGCTTATTAAGTTCTGCTACACCATAGGGGTAAAACCCGGAGGAAAATGTAAAAAAAGTCATCTACTACGGAGAAAAGTAGCCTGCAAATACTCAATCTTTTCGATCAAAAATCTGTTTGAAATTTTAGAGAACCGTGGCACAATCGCTCCAAGCCGGTAATCCAGAACGCCATGCGTCAGCTCTTTTGCGCCGATGCTGACATTCTTTTCCGGCCCGGTTGAGCGCAAGATCTCCCCAATGCCATCACAGTCTTTTTCACAGCCTTCGTCACCGTCTTTTACACAGGGCGACACCCTCGATGTCGGTTTTGTCCGCCGTCAGTTTCCCAGTCTAAATCAGGCCCAAACTCAAGACTGGATATTTATGGACAATGCCGGTGGCTCTCAGGTTGCTCAACCCGTGATTGACCGCCTGAATCACTATTTGCTAACCAGCAATGTGCAGTTAGGTGCTTCCTACGGGGTCTCTCAGCAGGCCAGCGATCGCTTAAGTCAGGCCACCCAGCAGACAGCGGTTTGGCTTAACGCTGCCGATGTTAGGGAAATCGTGATGGGTCCATCGACGTCCATGCTGTTGAGAATTTTGGCTCACTGTATAGGTCAAACTCTCCAGCCCGGAGACGAAATTATTGTGACCAACTGTGACCATGAGGCCAATATCACCCCCTGGCGAGAGCTGGCTCACCGAGGAGTTAAGGTGAAAACCTGGCGGCTGAATCCCGACAGCCTGATGCTGGAAACTGAAGATTTAAAGTCCCTGCTCACTGACAGAACTCGGCTGGTTGCGTTGACCCATGCCTCCAACGTGTTGGGCAGCCTCAATCCAATTCGTCAAATTGCCGATTTGGTTCACCAGACCGGCGCCATGCTGTGTGTAGACGGTGTGGGCTATGCGCCCCACCGCGCCGTTGATGTGCAGGCCATGGATGTGGATTTTTATGTGTTTAGCTTTTACAAGGTTTATGGCCCTCACCACGCCCTACTCTACGGCAAACGCGATCGCCTGCTAGCGCTGCCGAGCTTTAACCACGAGTTTATCGGCAGCGATCAGGTTCCGTATAAGTTTCAGCCCGGCGGGGCAAACTACGAACTTACCTATGCCACTCTAGGGCTGGTGGATTATGTCCGCGCGATCGCGGCCCATCAGGGTTACTCTACCGCTGGGCTGCGGCAGCAAATTTTGGCGGTCTTTGACGCGATCGCCGCCTATGAAGAACGCCTTAGCGATCGCCTGCTAAGCTTTCTCACCAGTCGGCCCCGCGTGCGGATAATTGGCTCTCCCCACAGCGATCGCCATCGGCGCGTTCCGACTTTAGCTTTTGTCGTTGACGGAGCCGACAGCGCCACCTTCCCCAGTCAGATCGATCGACACAAGATTGGGATTCGCTACGGTCACTTTTACGCTAAGCGACTGATTGACGATCTCGGGCTTGCGGCCCAAAACGGCGTGGTGCGTATTAGCTTGGTGCACTACAACACCCTAGATGAGTGCGATCGCCTAATTAAAATCTTGGAGCCGCTGCTGTAAACTGCCGCTACAGCGAAAAGCCGCTGCAGCAAAGAGCCGCTACAGCAAAGAATAGACATGGCCGCTAATCAGCAGATGAGTGATGCCTTTGGCCTGTAGATAGGCGCTGGTTTTTTGCAGCAGTCTGCCGTCAGGCACTTTGATCACTCGCTGATTGCCCCGGATAAAGCGCCGAGCAACTCGGTGGTTATTGAAAACGGGCAGGGTTTTGGCGGTGTTCTCTGCCGCCGGCAGCGGGCCAAGCTCACCAAAAGACTTTAGGGGACGGGTGATCAGCTCTGCCATCCGATCGACGACCAGGTAGCAGGGTTTTGGCAGCACGTCTTGGGTTAGGGGCATAATCTGCACCAGTGCTTCATCGGCTGCCTCTTCTGGGAAAGCGCCATCGTCATCATCGCTGCCGTCGTCGTCATCTGTTTCATCATCCTCATCCCAGTCATCGTCGCTGTCCCAGTCGTCGTCTTGATCTGAGAGCACCGAGGCATCTAGTTCGCTTTCCTCAAGCTCCTCATCTGTAACCGTTGGGTCGGGACCAGTTGAATCAGGACCAGTTGAATCAGGAACTGCAGCTGCTTTAGAGGCAGACCTACGTTTCAAAATCGGTTTTTCAACGGAGGTGCCGCTGTCTCGGGCCGCTGTGTGATCGCCCTCGTCCTCAGGTTCCTGATTCGGTAACGCGGGCGGCGTAGACTCTGACGATTCAGCAGCCCGCGATCGTCGCCGCCGCGTAGGGGTAGCAATTTGAGTCGGGGCAGCAGTTGCGCCTGCTTCGGGGCTGACCACGCCCAAATCAGCATCGCTGGCAGTAGCGCTTTGAGTCTGTTGGGTCGTCTTAATCGGGGTGTCTGCCCCTTTAGCTCGTTTACGACCTCTTGTCGAGGATGACTTTGACTTGGTGCGCTCTGGCCCGGTTTGAATGGTCGTTTGAGTTGCGGTTTGAGTCGTCACCGTAGGCTCGCTGCTGGATCGCTTTTGCTGAATAAGGGCGCTGTATTCAGCTTCGGGCAAAGAGCTTTTTAGCAGTCGGCTGATGGTGCTGTTACTAACGCCATAGCGATCGGCCAGCGTCGAAGTGGTCTCCCCCGGCTGCTTGTAGCATTCAATAATATCTTGCTTATCTGCATTAGAGAGTTTGCTTGGAGCCATACCGCCGGGAACCCAAAAAGTGAATCAAAATTGTGCCACAGGCATCTTAGCCTACGACCGCTCCAGTGCGTCATCAGTTATGGCAGTCCCCAGTTTAATCGAGCAAGCTTGGAACTAGATGGCTTCTAGAGGCCACTTTAAGGGGTCAGCCCCTTCTGCGGCGGGGAGTGCGGCGAGACTTACTGGAAATATCGTTTTCAACCACTGCCCCCAGCGCAAAGAAAATTGCTGAAAACGTCCAGAATACTTCCCAAAGCTGCCCTTCTACATAGGTTTCAAAGTTGTAGGCAAAGAACATATCGGCAATGTAAAGACAGAAGGCCGCGATCGCAATCAGTTTCCAAGACTGGGAAAAGCGACCGCCCCAAAAGGCGACCAGCAGCGTGGTGGCGATAATCACCAGAATACAGTCTCCAATTAGGTACAACAGACCTGCAATATCTTCCAGCGGCGTCATCAAATCGTTCAGCATCACCACAATTTCCGGCGCGTTGCTGGTGTCCTCAGCAGACTCCTCGGCTGGCACTGCCTCAATAATCTCCGGATCGTCCGGAATTTCTGGTGCATCTTGGGCTTCAGCCGGAGCGGGTTCCACTGCTGGATCAGCGACGGGCGGAGCTGCATCGGTCGGAACCGAGTCTGGCGCGGCCTGGGCATAGGCTGGCGCTCCTGTCCCCGGCAAGCGGGCACCTTCTACGGAGAGAAAATAGGTTAAAAACACGGCGACAGCGACGCCAGCCAGCCCAACCCCGACGATGATGGCCCACTGGCTGATTTCTAGGTTCAGCCTGCGGGGCAGCACCGCCTGCAGCATGCCCCACGCCAAAAAGATATAGCTGATGATGTAGAAGAAGTCTCCCAGAGAAACGACTGGATCAAGCCCCCAGACGTTGCCCCAAAAGAAAAATAAAATATTGCCGATTGTGTAAGAGACTAGCCCCAGCCCAATAGACAGCCACACGCCTCGTCCGCTGACAATTTGAGCACTCTTCCAGTTGCGTAGACAGAGGGCGCTGGCGATCGCAAATGCGCCCGTCTCTAAAAAAGTAATGCCTAGTAAATACCACTCGGGCAGCTCTTCGCCCGGCGCTGGGACACTAAAGAGCAGAAAAAACAGCAGGGAAAAAATTCCCCAGATGCTGCAGAACAAAACAAGGTTTTGGGTCGATAGGAGAGATTTCCCTGAGGATGAGCGACTCAACGTAATACACCTCGAAACATTGAAGGAGCAAAATGACCACCCGGCTGTTACAGTCGCCAGTCCGGATGGACCAAGACTACAAGCCAGACTGCCGGCAAGATCAGCATTCCCCCAATACTTGGTGCTATTAGCAATCTGGCCAACGCGATAGGCAAAGCAGGGGTTTAGGCTGTCTATTGTGCGCCAAAACGGATAAAACCCAACTTCTAGGCTGGAAAGCCTTAAAAATCTTAAAGTTTTATAGCCTTTTGACGGATCGCGATCGCTGCCCCATAAAAATCACTGGCCCGCTGCTACTGCCACAGCTTACCGCTGGGGGTCTGCCCCAGCCAGGCCACAAACTGTTGGCGATCGCCAGAGGGCAAATCTTCTAGGGCATCAAGTGCCCGTTCAGCAAAATTGGCATTGCCGAAATAGTTTTTACCCAGGCGGTGCAGCTCTTGCAGCAGGGTGGTGAGATGGCGCTCTTGCCAAACCGGGATACTGGACATAGCCAGGGGGTCAACCGTCAGCAGGGCGTTTAGGGCTTTGTTGTTCCCCGCTTCTGGAAAGTTCCACTGGGCCAGTATACCGGCAATATCTTTTGCAAAAAGCCCAGCTTGCTTATCGCCGAGCAGATCTTCTACATCAATATAAAGGGCCTGCAGCAGCAGCAAACAGGCCTGCACATAGGCAGTAGTCGCCGCAGAGCCAGTCGGGCTACTCCCCTCCCCAATGCCAATTTGATCGAGCCGAACCTTTCCCCAGACGCTAAAGCGCTCAGGCTCTTCAAGCAGCACACAGGCTTTGCCTTTGTTGTCGGTCAGGTCGCGCCATAGAGCCATTGCCTCTTCGTGTTGAGCCGCATTAAACACGCTCAATAGACGAAAGGTTTGCTCCTGGTAAGAGAGGATTGGAATTTTTTGATCTTTTGAAGGGTGTTGAACATTTTTGATGTCCACATCCTGCCGTTTCAAAATAAACATGGGGTTGCCAATTCACTCCTAATCAGGGTCGTGGGGTACACGATGTCCTTTGGGCTGGGTGAACGGGAAAGCAGATTGCCTCCCTTAAGAGAAAACCAAGCGGCGTGGCTTGATTGTAGCGGGTCAACCCCTAGATAGAGGTAGCTGGCCCTGATTATGGCCCTATCTTCGACCGGGTTGATTCGCAATTTGCCGACTCATTTGCCGATTGGGGAGAGCGGTTAAACCGATACCAAGCCCATTGTTCCTGACAAGGGGACTACTAACTGCGCAAAACAACCTCAAAATTATAGTTATGTTCAGAGCTATGATTACGTCTTGGTTTAGAGTACCCCTATTCATCGGGAATTGAGCGGTAATATATATGGGGAAATTGATACAGTCTATCGAGCGTATTGATAAACCAACTGTCAGTTTAAGGCTGAACTGACGTTTTGGATTCTTGCGAAAACCGACTGAGTCAATCTAGACCAAACCAAGGCCAAATGCTTGAAGCTAATTAGATAAGCTTAGCCCCGTGGTCTCAGTTTCTTGGGCTCTTAGTTCAGTGGATTAGAACAACCGACTTCTAATCGGTAGGTCACAGGTTCGAATCCTGTAGGGCCCGTTTAATCGATTCGCTTTTAGCGTTTGCTCATACAATGTCAGGAACCTATTGCTCTGCAGTCATAGAACCTAGGATTCCATGACCGCTTGTTTGAGGCTGCTATGACATCTCCATCTTCTGTCGAATCTTCTATCAGCCGCCCCTCCATCAGTTCTCAGCCTATTAGTCCCCAACCCATTAGCGCAGTGATTCGCCCAGGGGGATGGGCTGGAATATTGAGCTGGATTTGGCTGCTATTTTGGTCGGGGCTGCTAATTACCGCTATGGGATTGGGCGTGGGGGGGGTAATCCTGCTGATGGATATTCCGCCTTTTCCTAACTGTGAGCGGCTTGGCCGCTTTAGCTCCGATAGCGATCGCCTCCTGTGTGCCGAAACCCAAGCGGCCTCTAATGCCCCTGACCGTTTAATAGCGGCTCTGGACTTGGTGCGCTCCTGGCCGCCTGAACATGCGCTCTATGAAGAAGCGGAGCCGCTGATGCAGACCTGGGCAAGAGATTTGCTGGCGATCGCCCGCAGCCATGTTCACCGAGGCCAGCTAAGCGAAGCAACAGATATGGTGGCGCATATTCCGCCTCAAGCTGAGGTGTATGAGCAGGCTCAGCATTCTCTGCAGGTCTGGCAGCAGGAATGGGAA
The DNA here is from genome assembly GCA_039177155.1 of Cyanobacteria bacterium P01_H01_bin.119. GTDB lineage: Bacteria > Cyanobacteriota > Cyanobacteriia > Phormidesmidales > Phormidesmidaceae > JBCBZT01. The sequence continues at coordinate 16,754 of JBCDFX010000009.1, read as the reverse complement.
CGGGGCGGCCAAATTGAGCGCCAGGTGCAGGCGGCGTTTAATAACCGCAACTGGCAAGATGCTCTGGATCTAAGCTGGGGGGTAAAAACCTTTCACACCGACTACTGGGTAAACCAGCGTTTTAATCACTGGCAGCAGCAAATTGCACGAGAACAGGCCGCTTGGAAACAGTTACAAGATGCCCAAAGCCTGGGGGCATCAGATCAGCTCAACGACTGGCTGGAGGCGCTGCAACTGGCTCAAACCATTGATCTGCGTACCCGGGCCTGGACCACGGCCCAAACCGATATCAACCGCTGGAGCCAGAAGGTGATGGCCTATGCCCTGCAGCTTGTGGAGTTGGGTAATTTAAATCAGGCGATCGCCATTGTTCAGGCCGTGCCCCCAGATTTGAATTTGGCTTCTGAGGGTCAGGATCTGCTGCGCTATGGTCAGGCCCAAAAGCGAGTGGCTGACCTCTCGGTCTGGGAGCCCAAACGCACAGATGTCTTTAATCTAATGGAGGCGATCGCCGCTGTTGAGCCCATTCAGCCCGACAGTGCGCTCTACGCCCAGGCCCAGAGCGATCTAACCCAGTGGCGATCGCGGCTGCAAGATCTGCTGCGCCTGCAGGCGGCTACCTGGGTTGCGGCCCTGGGGCAGCCTGCCGCCTATGAGTTTGCCAGTCAGCAAGCGGCTCGTATTGCCGCCAATCGGCCAGCCCGTGGGCAGGCGCAAACCCTGCTGGCCCACTGGCGACAGCAGCAAGAGCGAATTGAGGATCGGCCCCATCTCAGACAGGCCCATCAGTTGGCCCAGCCATACACGCTGGAGGCCCTTCAGCAGGCGATTGCAGAAGCCAGCCAAATTGAGCCGGGGCGCGCCCTGCGCATTGAAGCCCAAAGCTGGATTGCCGAGTGGCAGGCCAATATTCAAATTATTGAAGATCAGCCGATTTTGAATCAGGCCAATCAGTTAGCTAGGGACGGTCAACTGGCAGAGGCGATTCAGATAGCCCAACAAATCAGCGGCGATCGCGCCCTGTATGAAAAAGCCCAGGCTGGCATTAGTGATTGGACAGCGCAAATCCAGATTGCTGAAGATAGCCCGATTTTGGCGGAGGCAAAAGATCTGGCCTATCAGGGGAGCCTGACCCGAGCGATTAACCTGGCGAGCCAAATTGGGGCAGGTCGGGCGCTGTATCCTGAAGCTCAGCAGGCGATCGCGCTGTGGACAGCAGAGCGAGCCTATATCTGGTCAATTCGAGAAGAGGCTAGTGCCCCGGCTGAGGACACCGCAGCCCCGGAATCGACAAGTGAAAACTAGGGTTGGACTAGGGCGTGTCATCAGTTAAGCACAGAAGTCTGATAGGGCAAGCTGTCAACACGCCCGCCCTAACCCCACAGCTAGGGGCGCTGATCGTTGCTATGGAAGGAGTTGAAATCTAACTGATGACAGCCCCTAGCGCTATAGGCGATCGCCCCTTTCAACTACTGCTGGTGGATGAAGATCCGGTGTTTCGATTGGGTTTACGCATCTGGCTTGAGCAAGCGGCAGATTTTGCGGTGGCCGCTGAAGCCTCTACAGCCCAGGAGGCGCTCACCAGCTTAAATGCTTCCTGTCAGGCTGATCTAAATCAGGCTGATTTAGACGCCTCTCCCTCAGATATCTCAATCCCGCCCGCTTTGCCCTCAATTGATTTGGTCATTATCGATATCGGCCTGGGACGAAGCAGCACCGACGGAATTTTAGGACTGACCCTGTGCCAGGAGATCCGGCAGCGGTATGCTCAACTGCCCATAGTGGTGTTAAGCGCTGAGGCGGCTCCAATCTTGCAGGTGGCTGCATTAGAGGCGGGAGCCACCGCTTTTGGCTCAAGGGGTTTGCCCGTGCCCCGGTTGATTCAGCTGATTCGCAATGCCATCGCCACCGATCAGCCTTTGGTCGCGCTGGATAACCCGCTGCCCCAAACGGTGTCTCCGCCGCCGACCATCCCGCCACCGTCGATTTCGGATGCGGCCCGGTTGATCGCCGCGCCTTGGGACACCCTGAAGCGGCAGGTGCGACGGCAGGGGCTAGATCAAATTCAGGCCGCTCTGGATTCCATTGACCGAGCCCTAAAGCGATCGCCCAATGCTCCCACCTGGATTATTTTGACGGGCCGCCGCCGGGAACTCAAAGCCGCTCAGTGGCTGACCAATCGGCTACTAGCCGCTGCTAAGCAGTCTGAGAGCGATACACCGGAGTATGCTCCAGATGATGATCTAAAAGATTCGGTCATCAGCGATCGCGACCCTGGCTATCGGCTTATTCAAGAAGGCGATCTGTCCCAGCCTGTAGGCAAGCGCCATATCAATCAATCTACGGGCGAGGCTACCCCTTTAGGCCAGAGTGATCCCGCTTCTGATTTGACGATTCAACCGGTATCGTCACTCAATGCTGGTCCTAGCGACATTCAAGCCTTGGTAATTGAGGCGGTGTTTCGCAAGCTGCATCAGCCCCTCGACAACAAAACTGACTTGTCCTTAGAAATCGACATTTTGCGGGCCGATAAGAAGCGAGAGCTGCTGTATATCACCCTGCGCCAGTTTGAAGCCCTGCTTGACGAACTCCGCCACTCCCAGGTGCAGCCGGGGCAGCTCAGCGATCGCGCCTCCGTCGTTCTATCCGACCTCTGGCAGGGGGTGATCAATGATTTCTTTGGCAAATATTACACCCTCTCCAACGCTGACGGTACGGAGCAAGTTGTTGTCCCAACCCTGCTGGCCGATGCTGCCGTGGTGAGTCAAACCATGCTGAATCGTATTCCCCTTGTCCCATCTCTGCTGGGCCATCTGCTGTTTGCTGAACCCTTAACGGTAAACGGATCGCTGCAGGCTGCCACCAGCTATGACGCTCTGATGCATAGCCAGCGGCTGTTGGACAACCTGCTGATTCAAGTGGCCTGTGCGGTAGTGCAGCCCCTGCTAAATCATTTCGCCGATGTCGAAGCGTTCAAAAAGCGCCTCTATCAGCGGCAGATGATGTCTAGCCGAGATATTGAACGGTTTCGCAACAATCTGTCTTGGCGGTACCGCTGGGACAGCGCTGTGCATCATCCTAAAGCCATCTTTGAGAGCCAATATCGGCTCCTGGTGCTGGCAGACGGCATTTTCCTGTGCTACGTCTACGCGCCTCGGCGCTCAGAGCTCGATACCCTAAGCGGGTTTCAGTACAGCGTCACCCTAGCTTTAGAAGCCCGGGACGCGATCGCCCCTCGATTCCGAACCCTGGTGTCGCTGCTGGGCAGCGGTGTGGTCTATGTGCTGACCGAAGTGGTTGGGCGGGGTATTGGCCTGATTGGTCGGGGCGTACTGCAGGGCATCGGCAACGCCTGGCAGGAGAGCCGCCCCAAGCGACCTCGGCGCTAGAACTTACTGCGTAGAACCGCTGAGGTCGCTATGCTAAAGGAAAAGCGTTTGACTCTGCGGCCACACTATGACCCAATCTGCACCCCAAATCTGTATCTTAGGCGGCGGCTTCGGCGGGCTCTATACCGCCTTGGCCTTGAGTAAATTTTCCTGGAATACGCCTCAGCCCAGTATCGCACTGGTCGATCAGCGCGATCGCTTTCTCTTTTCTCCCCTGCTCTACGAACTGCTCACCGGGGAACTGCAAACCTGGGAAATTGCCCCTCCCTACGAAGAACTGCTCGCCGCAACAGCAGTGCGCTTTTACCAGGCTGGGGTAGAGCGGGTAAACCTCAGCGATTGCCAAGTGATGCTTACCGATGGCGATACCCTAGGCTTTGACCGGCTGGTGATTGCTATGGGGGGCGAAACGCCGATGGATATGGTCTCCGGCGCGGCTGAGCACGCTATTCCCTTCCGCACTATCGAAGATGCCTACCGTTTGGAAGAGCGGCTGCGGCTGCTCGAAGCTAGCGATGCCGAAAAAATCCGCGTGGCCGTTGTCGGCGGCGGCTACAGCGGGGTCGAGCTGGCGTGCAAACTGGCAGAGCGGTTAGGCGATCGCGGCCGCCTCCGCATTGTTGAGCGCTCTGACGAAATTCTCTCTACCTCTCCTGACTTTAATCGCACAGCGGCTCAGCAGGCGCTTTCTGAGCGAGGGGTCTGGCTGGATTTAGAAACGTCGGTTACGGCCATTGGCCCAGATACCATTGATCTGAGCTACCGCGAAAAAGTAGACACTATCCCGGTGGATATTGTGCTCTGGACGGTGGGCACAACCGTTGCGCCCGTGGTGCAAACCCTAAATCTGCCCCAAAATCAGCGCCAGCAGATTTCCGTTGAGCCCACCCTCCAAGTCAAAGAGAATCCCAGCGTTTACGCCCTGGGCGATTTAGCCGACTGCAAAGATGCTGAGGGTCAGCAGATGGTGGGAACGGCTCAGGTGGCCATCCAGCAGGCCGATTATGTCGCGTGGAATATCTGGGCTAGCCTCAGCGATCGCCCCCTGCTGCCCTTCCGCTATAACCACCTGGGTGAAATGATGACCCTGGGCACTGATAATGCGACTTTAACCGGGCTGGGCATTAAGCTAGACGGCCTGAGCGCCCATGTGGCTCGCCGACTGGCTTATCTCTACCGGATGCCCACCCTCGACCATCAAATTCGAGTAGGTCTGAACTGGATTGGTCAGCCTCTCAGAGAGTTACTGGCTTCACCCAATTGAATGTCTCGATGTAAGCTGATAAGCGCACATCAGAAAAAATGGGGCAAGGGGCCATGATGTACCCAAAAATCATTTTTTTAGATGCGGTGGGCACCCTGTTTGGCGTTCGCGGCAGCGTGGGGCAAGTTTACCGAGATCTGGCCCAGAAAGTCGGTGTAACAACTCAGGTCCAATCTTTAGATAAAGGCTTTTTGCAGGCGTTTAAGGCGGCTCCGGCTATGGCCTTTCCAGACGCGGAGCCGACCCAAATTCCGCTGCTCGAATATAACTGGTGGTACCAGGTCGCCCAGGAGACATTTCGCTTAGCCGGGGTGCTAGAGCAGTTTGACCGATTCGATCGGTTTTTTGCCGATGTCTATGCTCACTTTGCGATCGCCGATCCCTGGGAAATCTACCCCGACGCGCTATCGACCCTAAACCACTGGCGAAAATCAAACGTCAGTTTGGGCATCATTTCCAATTTTGATTCCCGCATTTACAGCGTTTTAGAGTCCTTAGAACTAGAGTCGTTTTTCGAGTCGGTGACCATCTCTACTGAGGTGGGAGCAGCCAAACCCGACGGCAAAATTTTTGAGGCTGCCCTGCAAAAGCACGGCTGCAGCCCTGAGGATGCCTGGCACGTCGGCGATAGCCGAGAAATGGACTATGAAGGCGCAAAAGCAGCAGGACTACACGGCATCTGGATACAGCGTGTTTGAGTCCAGTAACGGTCAAAATAGCAACCCATCCAAATCTTTCAGTGGGTTGCTATATGTTACAAATCCTAGCGTTGTGTAATCCTATTCACTCATCATAAATTTAGGTCGGGCATACTCATAAGGCTGTGCTTTAGCGCGTCGATTGATTCCCGCCGGGTGTTGGACTGTGAGCCATAAGCTTCAGGTACACATATGGACGATATCCTAATCACGCTCTCCGCAATCGCAGCGGTGAGTTTAACGTTAATTATTTACAACCGTATTCTTCTGGGCTAGCCGAGATGGGCGATCGCTGTGGTTGCTCTGGCGACAAAAGTCTTTGAGTCAGCCTAAAAGCTTGAGCGGCCTTCCAAAAAGACGCTGTGCCTCAAGCAATCCGGCCAACACGGTAACTGTTGTAGAGTTTGATAGAGCAGCGCTAATACTTAAAGTCTCGGGGCCCTGTATAGCCAGAAAGATCGGCTAGCTCTTCCAGAGAGCGGGTGCCCCCATAAAACTGACCGTTGATTTCCCAAGTAGGGAAGCCCTCAATTTCGGGGGTGGCGCTGCACAACTCAGTTTGGGAATTGGCACCATCAGGAGCGCACTCGACATAGGGCACCTGGCTAAAGGCTTCACGGCCAAACAGTTGCTTTTGGTCATGGCAGTGAGGACACCAGTACGCCCCATACTTTGTAGCTCCGACATCGCGCAAATGCTGAGCCAAAGCTATCTCTGATGCACCAGAGGTCGTGGTGATCGCCGGGCCGGTGTTGCCGTCGGCGTTGGCTAATGCCTCTGGTGGGGCATTGACGGTGGCATATAGCCCTACCGTACCCGTTACGGCTATGGCCGCCACAATAAAGCCTATAAAGGCTAGCTGGCCCATATCTTCCCAGCGATTGCCAAGTAGGGTTAGCAAAAATATTGCCAGGGTGAAGGCGGCGGAGGTTAAGCAGTAGAGGCAGGCTGCTTGGATTTCAAAGGCTAGTAAATACATCAAATAGCCGCTGAAAACCACCAGGCCAGTGGCCCCCACAAATAGCAGCGGCCAGCTCAGCTTCTCTAGCTTCTGCCGGAGCTCTTTTTGGGTGTCCGCGTTGACCAGTAAGGGCGCGATCGCTAGCCCCATCATCGTTAAATAGGCCAGTGCCCCAAATAGGGTCAGCGGGATACCAAACAGCTCGGCATAAGGGCTAGACAGGACGCGATCGCAGCCTGCAGTTGGGCAAGCAGCACTGCCGCCCGTTAATTTGACAACGGTTAAATAAATCGTGCCCAGCGCGCCGATAGCGGCGATGCCGCCAATCAGAGGCCTCGACCAAGTGTGGATCCAGCGGTTTTCTTGACGACGACGACGAGCCATAGTGCTTACCTAAACTGCTTTTTCAAAATATCGGCGGTTTGAGCCATCAAAGTCCAAAAAAATTCTAGCCCAGCCTATGGCGAGTTGCAGCTCATTAACGGTGCAAATTTATCTTATTTCGCTTTTAGGAGAGCTAATTTTATTAGCCAATTTTACAGCCCCATTTTTAAGAGCGCACAGGTATTGAGTCTCGCTCCGCTAGGGCCTTATCCAAGCTGCAGTGCCGCACTGCCTCGACAAACTGACTGACCCGGATTGGATCGATGGGCTGATAAATCTGCCCTTTTCGCTTCAAAGAGCTGGAAACAATTACCCCATCCACCGCTGGGATCAACCGGGAAACGTTGTCCCAGCTTGCACCACTGCCAATAAACACCGGAACTTCGCCAGCAGCAGCCTTAGCCAGTTCCAAATCTTCTAGGCTTGGGGGGCTACCCGTTGCCCAGCCAGACAAAATAACGCCATCGGCCAATCCACGGTGAATCGTCTCCTGAACAGCGGTAGTGAGGTTGGGCGATCCCAAGGGGCGGGCGTGTTTAACTAACACATCGGCCAAAATTTTGACGCTGCTGCCGAGCTCCCGGCGATAGCGCATCAGCTCATGGGCCTGCCCCTCAATTAATCCCTGATCAGTAGCCATTACCCCGGTCAGCACGTTAACTCGAATAAAGGCAGCGTCTACGCAGGTCGCAATGCCCAGAGCGCTGCGTCCATCATTGCGCAGAACATTGATGCCAATGGGCAGAGAGACCAGTTGCTTGAGCCGCTGCACAATTAAACTCATGGCGCTGACCACAGCTGGATCAACTCGATCCTTAGCGAAGGGCGCGTCAAAGAAATTTTCAATGATGATGCTGTTTACACCTCCAGAGGCCAACGCCGTGGCCTCTTGCTCCGCCCGAGCCATTACAGCTGATAGGTTGCCTTGCCAGCGGGCAGAGGTTGGCAGCGGCAGCAGGTGGACAACACCAATAATCGGCGTTGACGTTTTAAAGACTTGATTGCAGTCCACAGGCGATGATTTCGGACTTTCCTTAAAGATACTGAAGATGGGTTGAGTTCAGATGCGATCGCAGCACAAAGCCAATGATTAGAACCAGTCGCTGCGTTAGGCTTTAAAAGTGCCCCGAATCAGAGGCTAGCCTCAGGCTTAGCGCTAAGGCACAGGCTACATCTCTGTTTCAATTTACCCCACTAGCTGACGGAAACGGCTCCAGCTTCATGGGAAACTCCAATTCTGCCAATCGCGCTTTTGACTGCGTTTTTAATTCAGTAGCGCCCGCTGTAATGTTGAGTTATGTTATGATTTTGTTCCAAGCAACACATGAATGGCGGGTTAAAGTATCAAGCTAGACACTGTATAACTCTTTAGAAGTGAGTTTTCAAAATTGTCAAGGCTTTCAAAGTTATCCAGTCTTCAGGCCGGTTTTGAGACCCTCCAATATCTACCGAAGATCCACCGCTCTTGGATGGCAGCTTCGGATTTGCCACAAACGTCAGGTTCTTCGCTTAATTGCTGCGTGGAGCTTGAGCTAGCGAGACAGCTTGGTTTAAGCCAGCCAGGTTTAATTAGCCTCGCGCAGTTGAAATATTAAAGTCTTTCTGAACCTATGAGCTTGACAGGTCAAAAGCCGACCGTTGCGGTTGCACATTTAGGCTGCGAAAAAAATCGAGTTGACACTGAGCATATGCTTGGGCTGCTTGTTCAAGCTGGATATGGCGTTAATGCTGATGAAGCCTTAGCGGATTATGTCATTGTCAATACCTGTAGCTTTATTGAAGAAGCCAGGCGGGAGTCGGTGCGGACGCTGGTGGAGTTGGCAGAAGCAAGGAAGAAAATCGTTATCACTGGATGTCTGGCCCAGCACTTTAAAGACGAGCTTCTCGACGAGCTACCGGAAGCCGTCGCGTTAATTGGCACAGGCGATTACCACCGCATCGTCAGCGTGATTGAGCGGGCCGAACAGGGGGAGCGGGTCAAAGCTGTTTCCGCAGAGCCCACCTATATTGCCGATGAAACCGTGCCACGCTACCGCACAACGACGGAGGGCGTTGCCTACCTGCGCGTGGCAGAAGGATGCAACTATCGCTGTGCGTTTTGCATTATTCCTCATTTGCGAGGAAATCAGCGATCGCGCCCGATTGAGTCAATTGTGGCCGAAGCCCGTCAGCTCGCCGAACAAGGGGTACAGGAACTCGTCTTAATTTCCCAAATTACGACCAACTACGGGGCAGATCTCTATGGTGAGCCGAGGCTGGCTGATTTGTTGCGAGCGCTAGGAGAGGTGCCGCTGCCCTGGATTCGGATGCATTACGCTTATCCTACCGGCTTGACGCCAGAGGTGATTGCGGCGATTCAGGAGACACCCAATATCTTGCCCTATCTAGACTTGCCGCTGCAGCATTCTCATCCCGAAGTGCTCAGGTCTATGAATCGTCCCTGGCAGGGGCGCGTCAACAACGCCATTATTGAGCGCATAAAGGCTGAGCTGCCTGATGCTGTGCTGCGAACAACCTTTATTGTTGGCTTCCCCGGCGAAACCAATGCTCACTTCGAGCATTTGCTGGACTTTGTTGAGCGGCATAGGTTCGATCATGTGGGCGTATTTACCTTTTCGGCTGAGGCAGGGACCGCTGCCTACCGGCTGCCCGATCAAATTCCCGCAGGGCTAATGGAGGAGCGAAAACAGCGTCTGATGCTGGCCCAGCAGGAAATTTCGTTCCGGCGTAACCAGGCGGAAATCGGCAAAACCGTTTCGGTGTTGGTAGAGCAGGAAAATCCAGCAACGGGTGAACGAATTGGTCGCTCTGCCCGATTTGCGCCCGATGTCGATGGGCTGGTTTACATCAAAGCCGGCGCTGCTGCCCTGGGCACTATGGTGCCTGTCCGGATTGAGGCTGCCGATACCTATGACTTGTTTGGTTCAGTTGCCCCGATTAGCCCACTGTAGCCCTGGTTTCGGCGCGTTACACGTTTTTATCGGTTCGCCATCGGGCGTCCTACCCACCTCTAAAGCTTTTATGTCAGGAGACTCCATGACCTTATCTTTCGCCAGTTTGGGGCTATCTGAAGCCCGCGTCCGCCATCTCGAAAAGGCAGACTTTACCAGCCCTACTCCTATTCAGGCCCAGGCTATTCCCCATTTGCTCTCCGGTCGCGATGTGGTGGGGCAGGCCCAGACGGGCACTGGCAAAACGGCGGCCTTTTCTCTACCGCTGCTCGAGCAAATTGACACCAAAAATTCGGCTACTCAGGCGCTGATTCTGACACCGACTCGGGAATTGGCAACCCAGGTTTGCCAGGCCATCCGAAATTTGAATGGCGATCGCCGCATTAGAGTTATGGCTGTCTACGGCGGGCAGTCTATTGACCGACAAATTCAACGCTTGCGCAAGGGAATGCAGATTGTGGTGGGTACGCCGGGCCGCTGCCTGGATTTGCTGCGTCGGGGAGATCTATCGCTGCGGCAGCTCAACTGGCTCGTGTTGGATGAGGCTGACGAAATGCTGAATATGGGTTTTATCCAAGATGTGGAGAAAATTCTGAGCCAGGCCCCGGCTGAGCGCCAAACGGCGTTCTTTTCTGCCACCATGGCTCCCGAAATTCGTGAGCTAGCGGCTAAGTTTTTGCGATCGCCTGTCACTGTCACCGTCGAGCAGCCCAAAGCTGCCCCTGCTCGCATTAATCAAGTTGCCTACGTCATGCCACGCGGCTGGACAAAAATCCGGGCGCTCCAGCCAATCTTGGAAATGGAAGATCCGGAGTCGGCTTTGATCTTTGTCCGCACTCGCCGCACCGCTGCAGACTTGACCCGGCAACTGCAAGCCGCAGGGCACAGTGTAGATGAGTATCATGGCGATTTAACCCAGTCCCAGCGGGAGCGACTGCTGCTGAGATTTCGCCAGCGTCAGGTGCGCTGGGTGGTGGCCACCGATATCGCAGCGCGCGGGCTACACGTAGATGATTTGACCCACGTTATCAACTTTGAACTGCCCGATACCCCCGAAAACTACGTTCATCGTATTGGCCGGACGGGGCGGGCCGGTAAAGAGGGGGTCGCGATCGCTATTATTACGCCGCTAGAAAAATACAAACTCCGCCAAATTGAGCGGCACATGCGCCAGAAGATTAATTTTGGCAATATCCCCACCCGGGCTGAAATTGCTGCCCATCATTTAGAAAATCTCCAAAATCAAGTGCAGGCAGCAATTGTGGGTGAGCGTATGGCCTCTTTCTTGCCCATCGTGTCCCAGCTCAGCGAAGAATACGACCCTCGCACTATTGCAGCAGCGGCTTTGCAAATGGCCTACGACCAGATGCGCCCGGCCTGGATGCGCTTAGATCCTCACGAAGAGACGTCTCAGTCCTCTGCGCCTAAGCCTTCAAAAAGCAATAAGCGATCGCGCTCGTCCCGCAGCGCTAGACCCCGTAAGCGCTCCACATCCTATAGAGATTAGTGCCTATAGAGACTAGTGCCTATAGAGATTGGTAACGGTGTGACAATTAGTGCTGGGAGATGTAACCGCTATTTTGAGTGACTTTTATTTCGAGTGACTTTGGCCTTGAAATGCAGCCCTTAGAACGGCCTTTTATTATCAAAAGATTAAGAAAGTCCAGAGCAGGCCTGTGGATTACATCGCTCTAAGGCAAGTGAAATAGACTGGAGTTATCCCCAATTCGATTTGGGCTTAACTTTCGCAAACGAGGAGGTCAGCTATGCTGGTGATGTTGACGCAGGAGCAACTGCTTTCTCCTCAGGTCGTTTGCCAAGGTTGCTTAATGGCTGATTCAACTGGGCAACCCCGCTGGCGCCATGGCCAACTGCGCTGCGGTCGGCCTATCGGCTCACCGGGGCAGGGTCAGTCCCAGCACTATGAATGTCAAATGGGGTTCCGCGTCACCAATATTGAGATTACCGAGCTTAAAGTGACCAGCACTTGAAGTTACGGCACCCACAGTCACCAGTACCCAACACTCACCAGTATCGAACCGGCCTTTTGCGGCAACCCGTCTTAGAAGATGCTCAGTATTAAAATATGCCCTCACTTCAAGGTTTAGGAGAATAAGTTATGACTTGGCGCGGCGCAAACACTGTTCCTGACCGTATTTTTGCGGCACTGCCCTATTTATTGCCCCTGGTCTACAGTATTGGATTCGGAAGGTATTTGTTTAATCAGTTCCCGGCGACTCAGGTTTTGTTGGTTCCACTGGCCCCTGTTATTCAAATCGTGATGGGGTTTCCCTTTGCGAGTTTGATTATCTTCTTCTTGCTGCTATTTTTAGTGGTTCGCAACGAAAATATCAGTCACTTTATTCGCTTCAATACTATGCAGGCGATTCTATTAGATATCGTGCTGTTTCTCTGTCAGTTGATTTTTGGTCTATTGGGCGGCGCTTTGGGTGATGGTTTGATTGTTGAAACCCTCTCTAACGTTATCTTTTTGGGAACTCTTGCCATTGTTGGATATTCTGTGGTGCAGTCGCTAATGGGCCGCTACGCTGAAATTCCGACGCTCTCTGAAGCTGTTCACATGCAGGTGCGCTAAGCGAGATTGCCATCGGTTTTTGGCGCTGCGGTATATTCTTGTGTGGTTGTCGCTGGGAAAACGCTATGAGTTTTCCTGGCGATTTTTGATGGATTAATTTTTGCTAATGATAGACTTACCCAAAATTGCTGCAGTTTACACCGATGGCGCCTGCTCAGGTAATCCGGGGCCGGGAGGCTGGGGAACAGTGTTTTATTTCGCCGATGGCAGTATTCACGAGATAGGTGGCGGTGATCAGCAAACCACCAACAATCGGATGGAGCTACAGGCTGCGATCGCTGGATTAGAGCTGCTTAACCAAATTCCTACCCGTGAGCCAGTTACCCTTTACACCGATAGTGAGTACGTCAAAAAGGGAATTACCCAGTGGATTAAAGGCTGGAAGCGAAAGCAGTGGAAGACTTCCACGGGTAAAGCGGTTCTTAACCAAGACCTGTGGCAGCAGCTTGATGCGCTCAACACCCAGGCTCAAGGCCATACGGGCTATCCCGTGAACTGGGAATATGTCCGTGGACATGCAGGCGTTGAAGGCAATGAACGCTGCGATCAAATTGCTCGTGGATTCTCCAGTCGCCGCCCGGTTGAATTAAAACAGCATCAAGCTCTCTCAAAAATCAATTTACAGCGTCTTGACCATAGAGCTGAAACTATTAACGGCCCAAAAACTTTTGATGGATCTTCATCCGATCACGATTGCCATCAAGGGATAATGATTACACAAGAGACCGATGCCGCACCAGAGAGTTTTGAACCCGATATGGCCGTAAATTCACTGATTCACTCTAGCGAAACTGCCTCCGACAGCCTACCCCGTGAGGCTAGGGTAGCCCAGCTTCATAACGTTGTAGATACCCTGCATATGGCTGACGAAATTGCCAAGCAGAGCTACTTAATTACGAGCTCGGAGCTGGCTGACCTAATGGATGTCAACGCCAGTGCCGTAACCAGTCGGGGGGAATATTGGGCCTGGCGAAACTGGACGGTGTCGCGGGTGAAACGGGAAGGCAATCAGATTCTTTGGCAGCTTGAGCGAATCGATTAAGTTAGCCATAGGGTGATGCGGAATCCCGTTGAGCCACCGATGATTTCTGCTCTGGAGTGGGCAACATAGCTAATAGACTTTTATGCCTAAACGGGTAATGTAGCGCCGGCCAGATTGCTCACCGCACTTAATGTCGCTGGAGTGGTTGACATAGCTGTGATCTGATTGGCAACCCGTCTAGGCGTTTCAGCGGATTGCTGTATAACTGCCCATCGATGTTTGTCTGAGTAAGCTATGACATCCAGCCCACCCACTCAACTTGAGGGAAGCGCTATGGCTGAACCTCGACATTTAATTCGGGTGTCCGTGATTGTGCCTGTTTACAACGGGGAAGTTGATATTTCAGAGCTGGCTCCCTGCCTATTGGCCCAAACCGTCCCTGCTGACCAAGTTGAATATTTACTGGTTGACAACAACAGCAGCGATCGCACTGCTGAACTGCTGCAAGATTGGCAGCGTGCTGCCGCTGCTCAGGGTATCCGCTGGCAATCTCTAAGTGAACCCGATATCCAAAGCTCTTACGCGGCTCGCAACCGAGGGATTCATCTAGCCCAAGGCGAATTTTTAGTCTTTACCGATGCAGACTGTCGCCCTGAACCTAAATGGCTTGAAAACCTGATTACACCCTTTAGCGATTCCACAGTGGGGCTGGTTGCGGGTGAAATTTTGGCCCGCTCCAGTCATGGATGGCTAGAGGAGTTTTCTGAACGGCGCGGTACCCTCAATCAGCGGTTCACTATCGCCCACGAATACTTGCCCTACGGACAGACGGCCAATCTAGCAATTCGCCGCCAGGCGCTATTGGGCGTTGGGCTTTTTCGGCCCTATCTCACCACGGGGGGAGATGCCGATTTATGTTGGCGCATTCAGCAGCAGCATCCCTGGCGGATTGTTTTGGCTGAGAACGCGGTTATCCGCCACCGCCACCGGGCCACCTTAAAGGACTTAGCTAGCCAGTGGCGGCGCTACGGACGCTCTAACCGCTATCTCCACGAGCTACACGGCGTCCCCCTGCGGCGGAACCTGAGTCGCCGAGAGATTGTCCATCAGTTGGGACGATGGATACTAAAAGAGTTGCCCAAGACCAGCCTTCAGCTTGTGCAGGGTAAGGCGGCTCCAGTGGATCTTATCTCTCCCCTACTGGATTTATACTGCGTTCGTGCCAGGGCGGCGGGCCAGCGGGACGCTCAGTTGCCTGATGCTGCCCGTCAGATTGAGCCGTTTGAGGGTCGCAGCGAATATGTTTAAGAAACTCGCGCGTAACGCTCCCTGGGGCAATGCTTCACTATGAACATTTTGATGCTCTCTCTAAACACGTTTCCTTACCCCGCCAGCCGGGGTGCAGCGGAGGGCCGGACCTTAAACCTAATCAAATATCTCCATCAGCGTCAGCATCAAGTCACTCTGGTGACCCATCGCCATAGGGCGGTCACCGATGAGGACGTGGCTGCGCTTAAGGAGTGGGTGACCCATCTGGAAATTTTGCCGGCTCCGACCAATCCTGAACCCGCTGCAAATCTGATGGGCAAAGCGGCGCAGATCTCTCGCCTGGCCCGTTTTGCGCTGACGGCGACGCCCCCCAGTGTGCGCCATCGATTTTCACCCGTTGTGCAAGCCTGGGTTGAGCAGTTTGTGGCGGCGGGAAAGTGCGATGTGGTGGTGTGCGAGCACAGCGTCAATGAAATCTATATCCGCCCTGAGTTTCGTCAGCGAGTTCGCACGGTGGTAGATATTCACAGCTCTGTTTACGGCTGGATTTTGAATCATTTGCAAATGGGGGCATCGGAAAATCCGGGGCGCGATCGCTTTTATCTGCCTCTGCTGGCCCGCTATGAGAAACGCTACTGCCGCAAATTTTCCCAACTGATTGCCACAACCAAAGATGATCGTCAGCAGCTTTTGGATTTGGTGCCCGACGCCGAGATTGAAATTGTCTCTAACGGGGTTGATCTGGACACGTTTCCCTATCGACCGGGCGACCCCGGCGGTCAGCGACTGATTTTTATTGGCGCCATGGATTCATCCCACAATATTGACGGGGCAACCTACTTTGCCCGGGAGGTGTTTCCCCTGGTGCAGCAGCGCTATCCTCAGGCCACTTTGAGCTTAGTAGGCGCAAGACCTGTAGCTGAAGTCAAAGCCCTCGATGGGTTACCGGGGGTCACCGTCACCGGACGGGTGCCGTCCATCACCGATTATTTACACCAGTCCACCCTGTGCGTGGTGCCGCTCCGGGTCGGCTTAGGGATTAAGACCAAGACTCTGGAGTCGATGGCATCGGGCATTCCCATTGTGGCTAGCGATCGCGGTTTGGAAGGGCTCACGGTGGACGAGGTAGGCATTCCGCTGCGGGCGCTACGGGCCAATACGCCTCAAGCTTTTGTAGACGCCATTGGTCGTCTGTTTGAGCGCCCTGAACTCAGAACAGAATTGTCCCGTAATGCTCGCGCCATGATTGAAGCTGACTATACTTGGGAGCGAGCCGGAGAGAAATATGAGCGGGTGCTTGCAGTCCCAACTCGCTGATTGCAATCGGCTGGGCAGCATCGACGGGTCGATTTTGCCAGAGAGGCGATGGTGGATAATGGCGAAGTCAGCGTCCAATTCAACAAAATTAAAGCCTGCCTCCCGGTCTGTTCGGTTTAAGAATTACCTGGCGCGATCGCCTGTGGCTACCCCGACGCTGCCTGCCATTCCAAGAGTTTGGGTGGGGGGGCGGCGACCGCTCCATCCGCTGTTAAAGCTAATACTGGGCATCGGATTTTGGAGCGGCTTACTGGTGGGCAGTGTGGGCAGCATGGGTGTTGTTTGGCTGGGGGTGCAAAGCCTAGTCGCGCCAGATATGGGGGGTCTGCTGGCCTGGGTCTTAGCCGATTCAACATCGGACTTGGGCCAGTCCCGGCCTCAAACTTTAGGGGATATTCAGGCAGGGATTGAAGCGACGGGCGGACAAATGGGACCGGTTCAGGTTTTGGTCTCTAGGCATCATCGCACTGAGGATCGGCTGGTTCCGGTGCTGAGTCAGCGGCAAAACTGCGATCGCCAGTGCCAGCTTATCGCCGAACTGCGAGTATATCGACCGTTAAAGCGCAATCCAGAAAAATATAAACTGCGCGATCGCATCGCCATTTCTGGCCCCTCATCAAATTTTGTTCTATCGCCCCTGGTGGGCACGGGGCTAGATACCGCTGGGAGCCACCGCGCCCTGCCCCTAACCCAACTAGATGCCCTCCCCAACGGCGACGATCAGCAGCTTTGGTTAAGCATTGGCGGGAGTCTGCGCCGCAGCAATCAGCGGCTGCGCTATGGCCAACTGTTGCGCTACGACCCCAAGCAGGCTCGGTTAACCGTTATTATCGACTGGACGAGTCCGGCAAATCGGCTCCCCCAGTGGCGGCAGTTGGACGGCAGCGGATTGCCAGAGCTAATGATCGATCAGCGCCTGGGGTTAGAGCCTAGCTTTTTGGCC
>JBCDFX010000008.1:0-26095 GCA_039177155.1 Cyanobacteria bacterium P01_H01_bin.119 | reverse complement strand
TTCAAATCCCTTTAAGACTATGGCAGCAGAAGCATTGGGTTGGTGGGGAGTTCCCCTAGGCATTTTGGCCGGAACGCTGCGCGGCAGCGCGCCGTTCCTGTTTGTGTCCCTGGGCGAATGCCTGACCGAGAAAAGCGGCAAAATCAACCTCGGCTTGGAGGGCACGCTGCTGATGGGCGCCATGAGCGCCTACGGCATTTCCTACCTCACCCAAGGCACGGTCGGGCCGGGTCTCGCGCCGTGGCTGGGCGTTCTGGTGGCAGGGCTGTCGGGCATGGCCCTGGGTGCTATTCACGGCTGGCTGTCCCAACAGCCCCGCGTCAATGATGTCGCGGTGGGTATCGCCATGATTGTTTTTGGCAGCGGCATTGCTTTCTTTTTGGGCAAGCCTTTTATTCAGCCTAAAGCGCCCCAGCTACAGACAATTGATATTGGCGGCTGGAGCAGCCTGCCCCAGGTGGAGTCAGCGCTAAAAATTAGTCCGCTGTTTATTTTGGGCGTTTTGGTAGTGCCGCTAATGGCCTGGTTCTTCCGCTCTACCCGCTGGGGGCTGTATATACGAGCCGTAGGCGACAGCCCTGAATCAGCACGGGCCATGGGGATTTCAATCTTTCAGGTGCGCTTTTTAAGCATTGTGGCCGGCAGCTTTTTGGCCGGAATCGGCGGTGCCTGCCTGTCACTTTACTATCCTGGCGTCTGGACAGAGCGTATCTCTAGCGGCCAGGGGCTGATGGCGGTGGCCCTGGTAATTTTTGCCCGGTGGCAGCCCTGGCAGTGTCTGTGGGCCTCCTTGCTGTTTGGCGGTGCCCAGGCCATCGGACCGGCGTTTCAGTCGGTGGGCATCAACGCTTACTATTATCTATTCAACGCTGCGCCCTATATTTTGACTTTGATCATTATGGTGCTTACCTGCTCTCCCCAGCGGACGCTAATCGGTGCGCCGGGAGCACTGGGGAAAGATGAGTAAGAGAGCGATCGCGATCGTTCAACCCGCCCGCTGAGCACGACGGTTACTGAACACGACAGTTACTGAACACGACAGTTACGGAGCCGATAGCTGTGAATCAACCCGCTCAGTAATGTGGTCTAACCCCTTACCCGCCGCCGTTATCTTTGATATGGATGGGCTGATGCTCGATAGCGAAGTAATTTTCCGTCGGGCGTGGCAGCAGGCCGGCGCTGAACTGGGCTATAGCCTCAGCGATGAGCTGTATGGCACCCTAGTGGGCCGCAGCAATCAAGACGTAGAAGTAGCGTTTCGCAATGTCTACGGCGATCGCTTCCCCATCTTCAAATTTCGCCAGCTCTGGGGTGAGTTTTGGCAGCAGCATGTCCACGCTCACGGCATTCCGGTCAAGCCGGGCCTATTGGAACTCCTGGATTTTTTGGAGCAGCGCGACGTTGCCAAGGCGGTGGGCACCTCCAGCGATTGGAAAGAGGCCGAACTCAGCCTCAGATCGGTCAATATTCTTCATCGATTCAAAACCATCGTCACCGTCGATCAAGCTGGAGCCGGGAAACCCGCCCCAGATATTTATTTGATGGCCTTAGATCGGCTTAAGGTCGAGGCCAAAGAATGTTTGATTTTAGAGGATTCCAACGCCGGGGTAAAAGCGGCTTATAGCGCCGGAATTCCAGTAGTGATGGTGCCTGATCTACAAATACCAACGGATGAATCAAAAGCGATCGCGGCCCATATTTTTACCTCCCTGGTTGAGGGACTTAACTGGCTGCGATCGTGGACCGAATAAGCAATCCCTTAATAATGGCGACCCAATTACAGCTCTTTATTGCGGTTGGTAGGGATCCGATGAGTTTCCTAAAGGGGATAGCGAGTTAGGCAAAAGTGAACTGTTTTGACTCCGTGATACGGAAGATGTTGTGCTGATCATACGAAAATGCCGTGCCAAGGTCGCTTGCGCTAAAGACATCTGATTGCGATCTAGGCTGTTATTGGAGTTTAGGGTGACAAGCAACACGCTGTCTGTATCTGCGCAGGCATCGCTTCGACCGGCTGGGATTGCACAGATAACCGGCTCTACGCTAGAGATCACAACATTATTTTCATCGTCAACGGTAGTACCGGGCACCATGCCGTAGGCCATCTCGTAACTCGTTGTGCTGGCGACGACTTCTTCAAATCGTCTGAGAACCCTTGCACAGCGACTCTCATTGAGATCATCATCGACCTGACTGAGATCGCTAGAGAAAAAGTTGATAAAGGGTCTCATTGAGTCGGCATGGGATGTATTTTCAACGAACAGCGTCCACCCTCGACTAACCCCTGCCCCTGGATTAGAACCAGGGCCATAGCATGAAAAGCTATAGGTGCTGTCAATAACAGTATCAGCGTCGATTACAAGCTCTGCCCAGCTTGGTGCAACTGCACTGCTCAGAAGGCCAGTTGTTAATGCTGTCACCATCAGCAGGCTTGATCCTACTCTGGCTGAAATACATCCCATGAAGTCTCCTTAGTTTGTAAACATTGGGTTTATGCCCATCGAAAAAAGTTCCGACTTGACTCTTCTCTCCAGGACGCAAACCCTGCCATCAGGACAAAAATAAAACTGGTACATTGCGCTTTATTTTTTACAAAAGATTCGGTAATTCAAAAGTCTTCCCAGCAGTTTCGTCCTAGAAATTCCTCAAAGCCCACGAAAGTCCTAGATTAGCTTCACCTGAAGGAGGTATTTCGCTAAGCTAAAGCAACAGAGACAAATTTGTTGCCTCTGATACCTTTATCCCCATCTCAGGTTTAGACTGTTAGGCCAGCCGTTTATGAATTTTTTGAGTCAGCTGATTGCTAAGGCAACCCCTAAGCCCCGTAAGCGTATTCGCGGTGTAGAACTCAAATCCGAAGCTGAAATTGCCATCATGCGTGAGTCGGCGCGGATTGTGGCAACGGTGCTGAAAGAAATTTCTGAATTAGCCAAGCCGGGGATGACCACTGCCGATCTCGATGCCTACGCCGAAAAGCGAATTCGAGAGATGGGCGCAACGCCCAGTTTTAAGGGTTATCACGGATTTCCGGGTTCAATCTGCGCCTGCATTAATGATGAGGTTGTACACGGCATTCCCCGTAAGCGTAAGGTAATCCGCAAGGGAGATGTATTAAAGGTGGATACTGGGGCCTATTACGAAGGCTTCCACGGCGACTCTTGCATCACCATTGGTGTGGGTCAGGTAAGCGCAAAGGCTCAGCAACTGATGGCAACGGCGGAGGTTGCCCTCTATGCTGGCATCGCCCAGGTCAAGCCGGGCAACACCCTGTTAGATATCGCCGGGGCCGTTGAAGATGCAGTCAAAGAAACCGGTTTTAGCATCGTGGAAGAGTATACGGGCCACGGGGTAGGGCGAAATTTGCATGAGCCACCCTCGGTATTTAATTTTCGCACCCGCAATGTGCCCAATATGACGCTGCGACCCGGTATGACTCTGGCGATTGAGCCGATTTTGAATGCCGGGTCAAAGCATACGCGTACCCTAAGCGATCGCTGGACGGTTGTAACGGTCGATCGCGCTCTATCCGCCCAGTATGAGCACACGGTATTGGTCACGGAAACGGGACATGAGATTTTAACCAATCGCGATCGCGTTTAAGGTCCGTCATCGGCTAATTTTATAAGCTATGAACACTAGCAGTCTGCTCGGCGCTCTAGTCTGAATCCCTCGACTGGAGAGGCAGGCTTACACACTGGCCAGGGTCATAGCTGACTTCAACCTGATAGAGATAGGCTTTAATGTCATCGCTGGGTTCAAAGTCTTGCTCAATAACAGCTGCGATCGCTTTTCCATCGAGCCCGGTGTAACCCGTACTTTTAATCAGCTTAGCGGCGTCTGGAACTCGAATTTTTGCCTCTTCCGGCAGCGTTTCATTTAAATCTTCTAACAGCGCAATAATTTCACTGCCGACAGTCGGTGGTCGATTGTCCTCGTTCATTACCAGTGGAATCACGTCGCCATTTTCATCCACCAGCACCCCAACCGTGGCTGCCGCTGGCTCCGGTCGCAGACAGGACACGGCCTCGTAATTCACCGTGATCGGGGCAGCAACTTCTTCTGGCGATAAACTCCGCCGATTAGTCTGGGTGCGAATGGTGCTCACCCAAGCTTCAATTTCTTTTTCAATGGCCTCTTCTTCTAAAACGGGGATCGGCGTGTAGGCCAAATTTAAGGCTCGAAAAGAGTTGTAGAGAATATCAGAGATGGTGCGCTCGTCACGACTTCTGATTTCTTCCGCGTAGGCCAGCAGCGGATCCGTTCCGTTGCTGGTTTCACCATTCACATCCGTAGAGGGGGCATTGGTGGTATCCGTGTCGGGGGTTGAGTCGCTGTTGCTCTCCGTAGAGAGATCGGCCAGTTCTTCTTCAACGTTGCGATCGTCAGAGCCCCCTGAACTCTCTGGGCCCCCTGAGCCAGATCCGCCAGTGCGAGAGCCGCTGCCGGAATCGGCGGCAAGTCTTCGGCCGGTTCCGGCAGCGCCGGATCCTGAAGTGCTGGATTGAGACGAGGTAGACTGACGACTCGTGCCGTCAGTCTGAGCCGAGTCTGAATTCTTGCTCCCAGACTTGGTCACGGTCGGCGCCCGGCTGACTGTAATGGTTTCGGTTTCTTCAGCTTCGGGGACAGAGATGGATTGTTCTGAAGACAAAGGAATAAACAACACTAGAGCATGGGCACCCAGTGCAGCCCAAAACATGGGATGAATCCACCGAATCACGGTGCCAAGGGTGGAAAACTTGGGGGCTTGCTTCATCTCAACGGGATCTTGGGTCTTCATTACAGATCCTAAACTAGACGCCGGTTAAATGACTGTCGGGCTCAAAACATCGCGGCCTTTTCAGTCCCTATCGCTTGAGTCAGATTGCGCGCGCTACTCAGGGTCGCTGGCGCAGCAGCAATCTGACTCGCAGCCTTGTCCTAATCGCCCCTCTGACTGCTATATCTAGAGTGTCCGTAGGAGCCGACAATTTGATATGAGCTATATTCCCTGGTTAGGGATTCTAAGTCATAGAAAGATTACTCGGAGCGGCGGCAAAAATGCCTTTCTGGGGAAGCTGACCAGCGTCCTGACCGATAAAGGGGGGCGAGTGCCCAGCGGAGCTGCCGTTACCCATAAAATGCTGTCGCCTAGGGCGCAACCATGAGCGATCGCTTAACCCTTATCCGCCTTGCCGTTAACGGCACCCTGATGCGAGGGCTGGGGTTAAACCAGAATATGACTGAGGCAGGCGCAGTTTTTATCGAAGACGCGCAGACTGCACCGATCTATCGGCTATGGTCTATTAACGACCAGTATCCGGCCATGATTCGGGTGAGCGCGGGTGGGGCGGCGATCGCGGTTGAGGTTTGGGCCGTTCCACCCGCCGGGCTAGCCGATATTTTGCTTAAAGAGCCTCCCGGCCTGTGCATAGGCAAGGTCAAACTACAGTCGGGTGATATGGTGCTGGGGGTAGTCGGTGAGCCACTAACTGTGGAGGGGCAGCAGGACATTACTCACTTTGGCGGCTGGCGAGCCTACACAGCGTCAATGCGCGGATAAATCAGCATTAACGCTGAATTATGTATCGATTTACTCCCCTCGGCGATTGCTTTCCTTCTTTACTTTTGTTAATCACACCCGTGAACTGGCTCACCGCATCCAGTATCGCTTGAGTCGTTGGCACAGAGGCCATCTGACGCGCAACCCTGGCCGAACCTTTCGGCGGATTGCGAGACGGTTCAAATTTGTACCCGATATTTTTCTTTTGAGGTCATCATCTATGAGTGGACTTGGCGGACTGAATAAGACCCCCAGCGGCGTTGTTTTGGGCATGGTGCAGCTGCAGCTGCCCAATGTGGTCACTCCCGACGATTTGGCGGCTCAAACCCAGCGGATTGTGGAGATGGTTGGCAAAGCCCGCCGCAATATGCCCGCGATGGATTTGGTAGTGTTTCCAGAATATTCCCTCCACGGGCTCTCTATGGCGACTAACCCCGACATTATGTGTCGCCTAGATGGCCCCGAAGTCGCCGCCTTTAGCCAAGCCTGCATTGATCACAATATTTGGGGCTGCTTCTCCATCATGGAATACAACCCCGGCGGCAATCCCTACAATAGCGGCATCATTATTGACAATCAGGGCGAGCTTAAGCTCTACTACCGCAAGCTACACCCGTGGGTTCCCGTCGAGCCTTGGGAACCCGGCAATATTGGTATTCCGGTTTGTGAAGGGCCAAACGGCAGCACCCTAGCGTTGATTATTTGTCACGACGGCATGTTTCCCGAAATGGCGCGGGAGTGTGCCTACAAAGGCGCCGAGATTATGATTCGCACGGCCGGCTACACGGCTCCGATTCGTCACTCCTGGCAAATTACTAACCAAGCCAACGCCTTTTGCAACCTAATGGTGACCGCATCGGTATGTATGTGCGGCAGCGACGGCACCTTTGACTCAATGGGAGAAGGCATGATCGTCAACTTTGACGGTGAGCCCCTGGTGATGGGGAGTCACCGCCCCGACGAGATTATTACAGCCGAGGTACGCCCTGATCTCGTGCGTGAAGCCCGTCAATACTGGGGCGTAGAGAACAATATCTATCAGTTTGGTCACCGGGGCTATGTCGCCGTTAAGGGGGGAGCCCAAGATTGTCCCTACACTTACATGCAAGATATGGTGGCGGGCAACTATCAACTGCCCTGGGAGGCGAAAGTCGTGCATACCGACGGCACTTCCTGCGGTTTTGAGGCTCCAACGCGCAGCTATGTCGGCGAAACCTTACCAAGCACCCAGACGGACAATCGCCCTGTTAACCCGGCGGTGAATTGACCTGTCAACAGGGCAAACTACGGAAAATGTCTATTTCCCATTTCCAATCCCGACAGGCGGTAGGAACTGTTTTGGGTGCCGTTTAGAGTCGGCAAAGTTTCTATCATAGTGACAAACTTTATAAAAAGTGTCGGCGATGTTTCGGGGAAGGGCGCTGGATATCCTTCTGTAGCAATATGAGAGACTCTGTTGATTCTGAGTTTGATGAAGCGCGGTCAAAAGTTTCACCCGCTGCACCGAAAGATTATCCTGAGTCGATTGGGTTGAATAAGGTGACCCAAGAAATTATTAAACAGTTTGCGATCGCTCTTTTTACCCATAAGGGTTCAACGGTTTCGCAGCTCCTGGTGCATTTAAGCAGCTGCATGCGGGCGCTGGATTGGCAATCGGGCTGTAGCGTTGCCCTTTTGAATAACAGGGCGTCAAATATCTATGAGCTGTATACGCTATTTGCTTCGGCTACTGTTGACTCGGATACGGTCGATGCAGAGCAGTCGGCATCAGCTCAACTCCCAACACCGGAGCATATCTCACTGGGTTCGGGATGGCCGGGACAAGCCATGACCCAAGGGCAAACCCTTTGGATTAGCGATACGGCAATGGCTGGCGTAACAGAACCGCCTCAGCCTTGTGCGGGCGTTGTAAAAGGGATGCGATCGCTGCTGGCCATTCCGCTTACGTTTCAAAATCGCGTTATGGGATGTCTTACCCTCAGCCACGATAAAGCAGCGGCCTATTCGGCTCAAGCGGTGACGACCCTGAGGTGCATTGCTGGATTGGTCAGCGCCCTGTTATATCGCATTGAAAGCCCAACCGCCCCTGCGCTGCCGCCTTTTAACCATAGAGCAGCCCGTCTTCTGCAAAATCTCAGCCAAACGATTACCCGTTCAACTGATTTACAGCTTGCGCTGGCAGATATGGTGGCCAGCATCTGTCAATTTATTGGCTGGGAATTTGGTGAGTATTGGCAGATCGATGCCCCCTACCGCTTGAGATACGGCAAAGAATGGTACGCTGCTGACTCAGCATTTGACACTTTCGGGGAATGCAGTCAATACCTGACTTTCGAGGCAGGTATTGGTTTGCCAGGACGAGTCTGGCTGACTCAAACCAGTGAGTGGATCTCCAATCTTGAGCAGGAGCCAGAGGTTTTATTTCTAAGAACTCAGCTTGCTGCCGATGCGGGTTTTCGAGCTGCTATCGGCATTCCAGTCATCGTGCAGGGACAGTTGATGGCGGTGGTATGCTGCTTCACCACCGCTCGTTTGGGCATCAATAGCCATCAGGCGGAGTTTATCGGCTCAGCGGTAAAGCACCTGGAAGACTTGCTACACCTCAAGCAAATTGAAATTACCCTAAGGCAAAAAGAGCAGCAGCTCAGCCGCTTAATGAATGCTCTGCCGGGTATCGTCTTTCGAGCCGGCGCTGATAACGAGTGGACAATGCAGTATCTTAGTCAAGGCTGCTATCAGCTTACGGGCTACACCAGTGAGGCGTTGACCTCGGTAGAGCGGCGCATTACCTATAACGATTTAACCCATCCGGATGATTTGCCAAGGGTGATCACGCAAATCCGGCAGGCGGTGGCGCAGCGCCTGCCTTATGAAGTCGAGTACCGAATCTGCACCAAATCTGGGGACGAAAAATGGCTCTGGGAAAAGGGGGCTGGCGTTTACGATGAGATTGGCCAGATCACCGGGATAGAGGGGTTTATCACCGAAATAACTCAGCTTAAACGCACTGAGCAGGCGCTGCGACTCAGCGAGGCCCGGTATCGGCAGCAGCAGCATTTTTTGCAGCTTGTACTAGATAATCTGCCCCAGCAAATTTTTTGGAAAGACCGGAAGTCTCGCTATTTGGGGTGCAACCAGGCGTTTGTGGACGCGGTGGGTCTGGCCCGTCCTACTGATGTTGTTGGGCTTAAGGATCGCGATATTCCCAGCTATACCCAGGAAGAGGCCACCGAGTTTACGGCTCAAGATCGCCGGATTATGGCCAAGGGTCAATCAGAGCTCGATTGCTTAGAAGCGAAATGCGACCCACAGCATGGGCTGCGCTGGCTGACCTGCCATAAGCTCCCAATCCAAGCTGAATCGGGCGAAATTATTGGCGTGCTGGGAACCTGCGAAGACATCACCAGCCAGGTGATTAACGCCCACAGTCTGCAGAAACGAGAGGGTTACCTGTCTGCGCTAGTGTCGCTGCAGCAGTATCTGTTGACCCTGGGACAAGAGGACAAGGTCTCAGAGAAAGACTGGATGGCGATGCTGGCGCCACTAGGTCATGCTGCCGACGCCAGCCGCGTTTATATCTACCGACTGTATACCGATTCGGTGACAGGCAAATTTGTCCGACAAATCGCGGAATGGTCAGCCTTGGGTGTCCCCTCAACAACTGATTTAAAGGCTTTCCAGCGAATCCCAGTGACGGGGCTCTTCGATCGCTGGCTGGATTGCCTAAGGGCAGGAGAAGCGGTTAATCAAACCTGGGAGGAATTTACGCCGCTACAGCAGCAGATGCTTAGCGAGTCTCCCTCTAATGTGCGATCGCTACTGCTATTGCCGCTGATGGTCAACAACTTGCTGATCGGCATAATTGGATTTAGCAACTGTCGAGAAGCGGTGCGCTGGGAAAATTCTGAAGTCCATTTATTGCGGGGGGCATCGGTGGCCCTGTCTTCAGCCTATGAGCGCTGGCAGGTAGAGACTGCTTTGCGGCAGGCTGAGCAAAACTATCGCAGCATTTTTGAAAATGCGGTGGAAGGGATTTTTCAAAGTACGGTAGAGGGTGATTATCACGTCGTAAACTCTATGCTGGCAAATATTTACGGCTATGATTCGCCAGCGGAGCTAATGGCATCCTTGGTCAACATTAGTGAGCAACTCTACGTTGATCCTGATCGTCGCCTAGAGTTTGTGAAACAAATGCAGCGCCACGGTGCCCTGCGAGGATTTGAATCTCAGGTATACCGAAAAGATGGCAGTATCATTTGGATTTCTGAATCAGCCCGGGCGATCCACGACGCTTATGGACAGCTTATGGGGTACGAGGGCACTGTAGAGGACATCACGGCTCGTAAACAGGCTGAGGCAGAGCTGTATCACCGCGATCGCTTACTCCAAGGCGTAGCCAGCGCCAGCAATCGGCTACTGGCGGTTGTGGATTTTGACGCTGCCTTTGATCAAGCCCTGGCCATACTGGGAGAAGCCGCCGATGCCGATCGCGTTTACATTTACCAAAACCACATTGACCCCGTCACCGCTGAGCCGTTAATGACCATAATGCACGAGTGGAATCGCTCTGGCATTGCTCCCAGCCTCACCCAGCCTCACTGGCACGCTCTGCCCTATAGCGCCCACGGTTTGATGCGGTGGTACAAGCTGTTTGAGTCGGGGCAGTCAGTGAGTAGCCTGGTTGAAGATTTACCGCCTTCTGAAGAAAAGCTGCTTGCCTTAGATGGGATTCTCTCGATTCTGATGGTGCCCATTTTTGTGGCTGGTCAGCTCTGGGGCTATATCGGCTTTGATGCCTGCCGTTCACCCCGCGTGTGGACCTTGAATGAAGAGTCTATCCTGGTGGCGATCGCCGCCAGTATTGGTGGGGTGCTTAAGCGGCAGCAAACAGAAGCCCAGATGCGAGAACAGGCATTTCATGACGCCCTGACGGGGTTGCCCAATCGGATGCTGTTCGATCAACACCTGCCCGGCGTGATCGCCGCAGCAAAACGCCACCAGGAGCTTCTCGCCGTGATGTTCTTGGACTTGGATCGCTTTAAGACCATCAACGACACTTTGGGCCATGCGGTAGGAGATATCCTTTTACAGCAGGCCACTCAGCGAATGGTAAGCGTCCTGCGAGAGGAAGATTTAATTGCCCGCTGGGGCGGTGACGAATTTACTCTGGTTGTGCCAAACTTAAGCGCTCCAGACGCCGCCGCCAAGGTGGCTCAACGATTGTCAGCGGCGCTCAAGCCCGCGTTTCACCTAGGAGATCAGCTGCTGCATATTACCAGCAGCATTGGCATTGCCCTCTATCCTCAAGACGGCGAGGATATGAAAACGCTGCTTAAAAACGCCGACGCCGCCATGTACCGCGCCAAGGAGCAGGGCCGAAATACCTTTGCTTTTTACACCACCACGCTCAATGCCCGCGCCTCTAAGCGTCTGCTGATCGAAAACAGCCTGCACCATGCCCTGGCCCAGAACCAGTTTCTGCTGCATTACCAGCCTCAGATGCATCTTGCCAGTGGGAAAATTATTAAAGCCGAGGCCCTAATTCGCTGGCATCACCCGACGTTGGGCCTGGTTTCACCGGATATATTTATTTCCATCGCTGAAGAAAACGGCTTGATTATTCCCATCGGCAACTGGGTGCTGCGTACCGCCTGCCAACAGACGGCTCAGTGGCACCGACTGGGGTTTAATCATATAAGGACTGCCGTCAATATTTCTTCGCGTCAACTGCAGCAGCCAGATTTGGTTGAACAAGTCGTCCAAATTTTGCTCTCCACCGGGTTAACCCCAGAATGTCTTGAATTGGAAATTACAGAGACGGCAGTTATGCGCGATGTGCCTGCGGCAATTGCAACCCTAACTCAGCTCCGCTCAATAGGGATTTGTATCGCAATGGATGATTTTGGGACGGGGTATTCTTCTTTGAGCTATCTAAAAAAGTTTCCCCTACAGGTTCTCAAAATTGATCGCGCGTTTGTTCAGGATTTGACCGGCAATGCCGAAGATCAAGCCATGATAGCCGCAATTGTAGCCTTAGCTCGGGGACTGAAGCTCAATGTTATTGCTGAGGGCGTTGAAACCGAAGCCCAGCTTGAGCTGTTGCGATCCCTAGACTGTTACGGTATTCAGGGGTATTGGCTCAGCCCTTCCCTAAACGCTGAGGCCATGACCCAGTTCTTGCACGCTGCTCGTCCGTAGCGCCTTAAGCCTTTGCAGGGGCTGTGGCAGTCGAAGGGACGATTAGGACAAGGCTGCGAGACTAATTGCTTCTACAACCATTATCCTATTGATCCTGGGGGCCGCAGCAATTGAACCAGCACTATAGCTCGTTGTTGATAGCCTGATTAAAGCGTTTCCGCTCCGGGCTGCGGCCACCATATACCCCTGTAATCTGCTCGTGGCAGCAGTCGATAGCAAAATCATTGAACTCGTCAGCGCTAACGCCGTACATTGCCTCAAAGGTATCGACTTTCACCCGACAGAAGTTGGGGCGACTGTCGTAGATTTGGCACTGGCGCGTGGCAGCATCGAAGTGAATGCACCAACCATCTTCCCCAACCAGGCTGAAATACAGCGCTAACTCTGCATCGCTCAGGTAGGTTTCGAGATCGGGGCGATCGCTGGGATCAAGCTGACAGCAAGCGCCACAGTTTTGCACGCATTGCCAAGTTTTCATCTTTCACGGGCTGCCATAGAATTTTGTAAACTTATTTAAAAAAGTAGACACCCAAACGGGTAATATGAATACTGAAATTTCCGCATTAGCGCTTATTCTCAAGGGTTTGGAGGATCAATGGATTTTTTGAGCAACATCAACTTTGAACTTATTGCTCAGCTTACGATGCTAGCAATGATTGTGATTTCTGGGCCAGTTATTGTCTTTTTGCTAGCGGTTCGCGGTGGCGATATGTAGCCTAATGAAGCGTCACTTGATGAGCTTTGAGCGGTTAGCGAATCGACTTAGCAGCCATAGCTGCAGGCAATGTCAGCTTTTTGGACAGTGACGACAGTTCCGGGCCGTGATAGTTGTGAGCCGTGACAGTTCTGGGCTGTGACAGTATTCAGCCATGCGACAGAACCTTACTTGTTTTTTAAGGTTCTTTCTCAGAAATTCTTGTTTAGAACAGTGAATTACGAATCAGTTCAATACCGGCTTTGACGGCCTCATAGCCAAACAGCAAGATCAGTGTGCTTAGGGTTGCCCCCATCAAACACACGACTAGCCCCCCCAAACTGATGGCCCCGTCGTCGTCCAGCAGGCCAAATCCTGTGATAAAAATGCCTATGGCAGGCAGGGTATTAGTGGCTGGGATAGGCACCATCATAGAGATGGACATTAAGGCGATCGCGCAGCCAATTATCACCCGCCCCGGCAGGCTGGTACAGATATATTTCAGCCGGGGGCGAGAAATCTTTTCAATCCGTCTTAGCCAAGGGATGCCGGCTTTAACAATGCCCTGCACCTGAGAGAGGTCAAAGGCGCTGCGGTTCCAGCCTTGGGGCAGCCAGGGACGAGCGCGCCCAATAATTAACTGAATCGCCAGCACCAGCATCACCACGCCAAACGGTACCGAATAGCCCGGCGCTGGAATCGGCAGCGCCGACGGAATCGATAGCAATACGAAAAGTACCCCGAAAGTCCGCTCACCCGCCAGGGTCAAAATATCCTTAAGGGTGACCTTGTCTTCCCGTACTGTTTGGAAGAAAAACTGCTCTAGCTCTACTGAAAGTCTTGCCATGGGGGGTCAACACTGGTCAGACATAAAATTAAACCAGCCTCAGAGCCAGTATGCCCAAACCTATCATGGCAAGCGCACTCCATGCGATCGCATCAAAATAGGTTTCGATCCATTCCTTAAATCGGCTGCCGCCAAAAAAGATTAGACCCCCCTCAGCCACGAAGCGCGCGCTGCGCCCCAAGATTGAAGCCAGCAAAAACTGAGCAACACTAAAGTGAAACACCCCAGAGGCGATGGTAAAGACCTTATACGGGATGGGGGTAACAGCCGCCGCCAGTACGCTCCAGAAGCCCCAGCGGTCCATTAACTGACGCACCTGCTCAAATCCAGCACCGCCAGGGTCAAACCAGTCCAGCAGAGGCTGCCCTACAGACTCAAACGCAAATACACCAATGCCGTATCCGGCAACGCCCCCCAATACCGATCCCAGGCTGCAAACTACGGCAAACCGGAGTGCCTGCTGAGGCCGACCGACGCACAGCGCAATCAGCAAAATATCGGGCGGCACCGGGAAAAAGGCTGATTCTACAAAGGCCAGAAGGAAAAGCGCCCAGCCCCCATAGGGCGACTGACTCCAGGCATTGATCCAATCATAAAGACGTTTCATCTGACGTCCTGAGACTCTCGGCACATGAAGAAATATTAACTAAATTTCAACTCATTATGGCAAGAGTTACGACTTTGGGCTGCCCACAAGCATCCTGTACGTTGGGAAGAGCACGGCGGCACGGGTGTCGCTGGAAATCGGAACAATTGAGCATTTTGATTCGGCGCGTCAACTGGCAGCCTTTGCCGGGCTAACACCGCAAGAACACACACAGTGCATTTCAGTGCGGGGCAAAACCCGGCTGTGCAACATCGGCAATCGGCGGCTGCACAAAGTGCTTTACTTTCCGGCTTTAAATGGGTCAGCGGCATTGCCCCCAAGCTGGCGCTTTTGGAGAACGACCGTTAACGACGCAGTACTTGACATCTCAGAATCAAAACAGTGTCTAAGGCTAAATCTCGGGGGCATTGAGCGGCCGCACTACCGCGATCGCCGTCTGAGGCGACTGCCCTGCCACCTGGAAGGCGCGATCGCGTAAACTCGCCGTCACCTCCAGCGTGGTGGCATCATAGACCTGGGTTAGCAGCTTGGGATAAAATCCAAATCCGATGATGGGAATCAGCAGGCAGGCAATAATAAATACCTCCCTGGGTTCAGCATCAATCAGCACCTCATGCTCAACCAGTTCCCGATTCTCAGGCCCATAGAAGATCTCCCGCAGCATCGACAGCAAATAAATCGGCGTCAAAATTACCCCTATCGCCATCAAAATCACCACAATCAGCTTAAAGGTCGAATCATAGGCATCGCTGGTGGCAAACCCCACAAACACCATCAGCTCTGCCACAAACCCGCTCATTCCGGGCAGCGCCAATGACGCCATTGAGCAGGTCGTAAACATGGCAAAGATCTTCGGCATCTTTTTGCCCACCCCGCCCATTTCGCTCAGGATAAGGGTATGGGTCCGGTCGTAAGTGGCCCCCACCAGGAAGAACAAACTTGCGCCAATTAGCCCGTGGGAGACCATTTGCAGCACCGCACCGCTCAACCCCAAATTAGTAAACGAGGCAATACCAATGATCACAAAGCCCATATGGGAAATAGACGAGTAGGCAATCTTGCGCTTGAGGTTACGCTGAGCAAAGGAGGTCAGCGCGGCATAAATAATATTGACAATGCCAAAGATAATCAGCACGGGCGCAAAATAAGCGTGAGCATCAGGCAGCATCTGTAAATTCATGCGGATGATGGCGTAACCGCCCATTTTTAGCAAAATTCCGGCCAGCAGCATATGCACCGGTGCCGTCGCCTCACCGTGAGCATCCGGCAGCCAGGTATGCAGCGGAAAAATAGGCAGCTTTACCGCATAGGCAATCAAAAACGCCCCGTACAGCAGAAGCTGCATTTTCATCGGGTAGTCCTTAGCCATTAGGGTCGACATATCGAAAGTGACTGTGTCGCCGTAAAAGGCCATCGCCAGAGCCGCCACCAAAATAAACAAGGAGCCGCCAGCGGTGTAGAGAATAAACTTGGTCGCCGCGTAGAGCCGTCGCTTGCCGCCCCAAATCGACAGCAGCAGATAGACAGGGATTAGCTCCAGTTCCCACATAAAGAAGAACAGCAGCAGATCCTGCACGGCAAATACCCCAAGCTGGCCGCTGTACATGGCCAGCATCAAAAAGTAAAACAGTCGGGGCTTTAGAGTGACAGGCCAAGATGCCAAAATCGCCAGCGTGCTAATAAATCCGGTTAGCAGCACAAGCGGCATCGACAGGCCATCAACCCCGACAGACCATTTCAGATCGAGGGCGGGTACCCAGGTGTAGCTTTCAGTAAGCTGCAGTCCAGGTTTCCCGACTTCGTAGCCAATATAAAATGCGGCCACAATGATGGCAAAATCAATCAGACCGATGACCAGGGCGTACCAGCGAATGGTTTTGCTATCAGGGGGTAAAAGCGGAATCAACAGGGACGCGATAAAGGGAAAAAGAATGGCGGTTGTCAGCCATGGAAAATTAGCAAGGTCCATAACGATGCTTTGAAAACAGTAGAGTATGGATACTGGTCAGAATTGAGATTAAATCTAGCCGTTGTTTGCTATCCAAGCACAAAAAAAGAGTTGGGAATCTTGAAACATTAGAAAAGCCGTGACTGGATGCCGGGCGATCGCCGCAAGCCAGCTCAACCAGCCTCTTCGACTTAACAGAGCGCAATGTGGCAATCCGCCAAAAGGTTCAGGCAGGGTTGCAGGTTAGATTGTGTCTGCGCCAGCGACTATAGCGACCCTGGGTGGAGCGCGCAAGCTGACCAAAGCTTCTGACCAAAGCTATGTCCGCTGAGGGATTACTTACATCACAGATCAAAACTCCTAGTTTCGCCTACCCTTTGACCCAAAATGATAAAAAACTTTGCTCAGGGAATTTTCAGGATTTTGGCATCTTATCTTTGCTCCTGCTTTATTTCATCAATACCGCTCTAGCAGAAGCTTTAGTTCATCGGCCAGGGTGAGTTCATGCATCGCTTCCCACTCTGCCTGGCGCACCGCCAAAAATGTCTGCGCTAAGGGATCGCCCAGTGCATTCAGCAGAACGATGTCTTGGCGCAGGTGGGCGATCGCTTCGTGTAGGGTGATAGGCAGCCGGGTGATACCGCGCTGGTGCCGCTCGCTATCTGATAAGGTGCCGGGATCAACCTGTACGGGTGAGGCTAGGGGTAATTGGTGATGGATACCGTCTAGGCCAGCGGCGATCGCGCAGCCCAAGGCCAAATAGGGATTGGCTGCATTGTCTACAGTTTTAAGCTCAATCTGGCTGGGACTGCCGCTAGCTGGCAGAGGCACCCGAACCGCAGCTTCCCGGTTGTTGTATCCCCAGGCTCGAAAGGCACCGCTCCAGCAGTGGGGCTGCAGACGGCGGTAAGAGTTGGGGATCGGCGTTGTAACGGCCATTAGACCCGGCAAATGGCGCAGCAGTCCAGCTACAAAGGCGGCCGCGAGATCGGACAGCTCACCCTGCTTGGCCTGTCCATTAGACATCACATTGCGATCGCCCTGCCACAGGCTGAGGTGCAAATGGCAGCCGCTGCCGGCGCTCTGCTCGAATAGCTTTGGCACAAACGAGGCAATTAGCCCGTGCTGCCGCGCGATCGCGCAGACAGTTTCTCGAAAAACGATCTGCTGATCCGCCGCTTGCATAGCCGGGCCGTAGCGCACCGAGATTTCCTGCTGGCCAGGGCCAGATTCTGGGTAGTATTGCTCAACGGCTACCCCTTGAGCCACCAAGGCATCAGCAATCTGGTTAATCACCTCAAAATGTTGATCCATCGCGGCGGTGGCCGCAAACAGGGTGCTATCGGCGGGGGTAAACGACACCGCATAGGTTCCCGACGGTGGCGGATAAACTAGATAAAACTCACTTTCAAAGGCGGCCTGAACCGTGATTCCCGCCTCAGCAGCGGCGCTGATCATCCGCTGCAAAAAATAGCGCGGACACCAGGGCCAGGGGCTCCCCTGATACATTGTGCCCAATACTCGCGCCTGCCCGGGAGCGTAGGGCAGAAGCGCCAGGGTTGACCAGTCTGGCACCAGGGCCACCTCTCCCACCGGGCCCAGCTTGCCACCAGATACCGGGGCATCTACCGTGACCGGCACTGCCTGCTGAGCCGTTGACAACGCAATGCCAATATCGCCCGTTGGGGCTGCCGTCAGCGACTGCAAGGCCCGCTCCAGAGCGCCAATGTGAATAGCCTTGGCGCGAATCACGTTGGCATTGTCGCACCACCCCACCCGAACAAAGCGAATTTGGTTGGCGTGCAGAAATTCTAAGGGGACGGGCGCTTTTGATCCGGCCATAGGGCTGTACCATCCAAGACATCTACAGGGGTATCTACAGGCTAGATTTTATAGCAGCCAAAGGGGCAATTAGGACGAGGCTGCAAGTTAGATTGCTGCTGTGCCAATGACTCCAGCGGCAGGGGTGGAGCGCGCAATCTGACCAAAGCTGTAGGACGCTAAACTAAACTGGTATCCGAGTTGGAAACTGAAATCTTTCCTTGGGCAAAAGCCGGGGATCTTCATAGATTTAAAGCTCACAGAACAGACACCACTTAGTCGGGCTGAAAGGGCAATGATTCAAAGATGGCAAAATTTAGGGCTGGCTGGTGCGATCGCGCTGGGGCTGGTGACGCTGACGCGATCGCCCTCTACATCTCAAGCTGCCTTACCCACGTCAGCGTCACAGTTCGATCCATCCCGGTCTGATCTGGTGGCGTCGGTGGATCGCCAGCCCTATAGATTTTTGGTGATGGGCGGCGGCGGCGCGCCCTCTTATAACGAAATTGCTCTGGAAAAAAACTTTCTTTATTTTCAGCGCACCCTGGGCACTTTGGGGCTGAGCACCGCCGCCGCCGATTTTTACTTTGCCAACGGCACCGATGGTCAAGCCACGGTTCGCTACATCGATGAACAGGGCCAAGAGCAGTTTAAGCCACCGGAAATTCCAGAATTGGCGGGGGCGTCCACTCGCCAAAACCTGATGCGCTGGATTGCCACTCGCCCCAGCGACTGCCCCAGCTTTTTCTACTTTACGGGGCACGGTACCCTTAACCGTCGCGATATCGACAATAATGCGATGCTGCTGTGGGGGGATGACTTTTTCTCGGTGCAGACCCTGGCCCGCTTACTGGATCAGACTTCCCCTCAAGCGGCGGATCAGCCCTTTGTGACAATGATGGCTCAGTGTTTTTCGGGGTCCTTTGCCAACTTGATTTACGAAGAGGGTGATCCAGGCAAGCCTGTGGCTCTGCAAACCCGCTGCGGCTTTTTCGCCACCGTTGCCACCCGGCCCTCGGTAGGCTGTACGCCTATGGTCAATGAAGCCGATTACCGCGACTACAGCTCCAGTTTCTTTGCCGGACTCAGCGGCGTTGATCGCAGCGGCCTGCCGGTAGCCTCCGCCGATTACAACCGGGACGATACGATATCTTTTGCCGAGGCCCACGCCTTTGCCAAAGTGGACGAGGAAACGTCAGACTGGCCTATCTCAACGGTTGAGGCCTGGCTTCAGCGGCGGATAGATACATCGGCGCGCGATCGCATCTTGAACCAGCCCCTGGCCGATTGGCAGGGGATCGCCCGGGCTGAGCAGCAGTTTGTCATTGCCGCTCTAAGCGAAAAACTCCAGTTTGACCAAAGCCTCTCCTACGCGCAAAATCTAGCCCGCACAGGCAAAACCGTGGAGCCCGACAGCTACAGTGTTGAACAAGCCTACCTAATGCGGCTGCAGATGGAGCTGGTCAACGTGGCGGCAGAGGCCCAGGTCAGAACCAGCGATGATGGTGAAGCGATCGCCGTTCTTGACAGACTAATCGCCTGCGAAGCCAGCAGCCCTACCTCCGTGGAGCCCCAAACTAACGCTCCAGTGATGCAGCCTACCGTAGGCAATCTTAGGTAATTGACTCATGCAACTCGCTTAAACCCCAGTGAAATAACCGAGTGAAATAACCGATGGCGAAATTTATTCTGTGGGGCAGCTACTGTGAAAATGCCCTGGAAAAACGCACCCCCTACCGGGACGCCCACCTCAAGGGCTTACAGTCTCAAAAAGACCAGGGCGTTTTAACCGCGCTCGGCCCAACCGTAGACAATACCAGAGTTTTCGGCATTTATGAGGCCGACGATGAGGCCACCGTGCGTCAGCTTGTAGAAAGCGATCCATACTGGCAGCACGGCATCTGGACGGACTATCAAGTTTACGCCTGGAATCAGGTTTTTTAGGGCGTCATCCGCTTCTTGCAGCAGCCCCAAGGAAGCCGCAATTTACTTTATGCTATTCACGCCAGCGATGCTCGCTGCGGTGAGCAATCTGACCAAAACCAAATTGTCAATCTGGATTGTCAATCTGGGGTGTGAGCAATGCCGTACACAAAATTCAAATTAGCCCAGGCTTGGACATTTAGCCGATAGCCGTCTTGAGGTTTTTCCTCAGACTTTATCGAAAGGCTGGCCTGCTGTAAATCACTCAAGATCGCCTGCGCAAGCCTAAGCGGCTGAGATACCATATTGACTCGACCGGCGCTGCCGCTGGTTTTCATGGCTTGCCAAAGCGTATTAAACGTTTGATAGAGTGGCTGAATGCTAAAGACAAGGTGCGTTTCAACCCAACTGCTAGAGGCATCAGCAATCCAATCAATGCCCGTTTTAGGAATAACCTGAATATCACCGGGATCAATACTGCTGCTGCGCGCCACAGCTTTAATCATTTGATCATCGCCGCTGTCGTCAGAGACGGTGTTGGGATACAGGGCTAGGGCCCGACCCCGGCCATCGAAGCTAACTAGGGTGTAGTAGAGGGGGCGATCGCCGAAATTGGCTAAGCGATAGCGAATACGGCCCCCAGCAGGGATTTCTGTGGGCCGCTCACCGTTGGTAATAATCGAGGCAAGTCGGCTGACGGGTAAGGTCTGCGGCGATCGCACCGTTTCCTGCTGCATCACCAGTCGCTCCTGGGGCTCGGTTAACTCTAAACTTGCCCGCACCGCAAGCTGAGACGAGCTCTGGTTAAGGGTCATGCGTAAGCGCTTGGCCGACAGCAGCACTTGAAGCTGGGGAGCCAGTCGATTGATGGCCGTTTTAATAGCCTCTTCTTCTTTGGCCACTGTCCCCGGGATCAGCTCTCGACTGGGGGAAAACAGGCCGTAGCCCAGAGCGGGTAAATCCTCAGGCTCGGAACTGGCGCTCAACGGACGCAGATCGGTAGGCAGGGTGGTTGTCCCATTGCCAATGCGCCCAAAAACGCAGTCAGCAGCCTGCTCTCCCGCGACCACAGAGGCAACAGAATTTAGGCCAGACAGTGCACTGGTGGCATCGACCCGTTCAATCCGCTCCAGGCTGCTATCTATGGCTACCACTAAATCCAAGTCATCCGGCAGCAAACGGCTAATTTCTCGCACCCGCTGCCCCACCTGTAAGGCCCCAGTGTCCCCCGACTGAACCGACGCCTCGGCCATAAGTCCACTGCGCGACTGCAATTTTAGAATTAAATCGTCTGAGGACCCCTTACCCCCCGAACCATTTGATGAAGCACTGCCCGATCGCCCTAAATTAGTCGCCTCAACCTGCAGTAAAGACTGACTGCGATAGTGCTCTAAAACCCCGGCTGGTAGCCCTCCTAGCCAGAGCATATAGCGCCTGTCGTCTTCAGCAGCCGTAATTAGTCCATCTGCCGCCGACTCTGCAGTTAGCTGGATATCGTAAGGAAACAAGGGCTCCTCTCCCTGCCGCTTGCCTGCAATTTGAGGCCGCTGGGCCAAGCCGCTGGTTAGTCGAACCGTCTCGGTTGCGCGGCCCATGGCAAACCGCAGCGTCGCAGGGGGAATCAAATTCCAGAGCTGTTGAGTTAGGGTGTGGGTAAAGACGCCTGCGTTAAAATCCTGCCAAACCCCTTCGACAACCGGCTGCTCGTCAGATGCGGCCTGCAGCAGCACCCCCGGAAAAGATTCGCTCTGGAGGGTTGTTAATGGCTGCGTCCTACGCCCCTTAATACTTTTGATCCGCTCAATCAGCTCAGTCTGAAACGCAACGCTGTCAGCATTGAGGCGACCCTTGGGCCGTTGGGGACGCGATCGCAGCTTCAAGTTTCCCCAGGTGAGCTGGCCTAGTTCAACCGTTCCGCAATCCAGAATTGTGGTGACCCGATTCGTTTTCAACGCCTGGATCAGCAGCCGCAGGGTATCCAAGGGCAAATCGTTGATTTCAGCATTGTCAGCGTTTGGGAACAGCCCATCTACTGGCACCAAACTGGTCGTCAGCCTGGGGCTTCCGGCGCTCTGGTTTGGATCATTCTGTAAATCACCGTCTAGATTATTTTTTGAGCTATTTTTCGAGTCGCTAGTGAGTTCGATTTGGCTGCCGTAGCCGCTGAAATGAAAGACCACAGCATCTCCCGGCTCAGCCTGGTCACACAGGTGAGTTAGAAAGGCGCGGGTAATTCCCTCACGGGTTGCATCGGCGTTGGTTAGGGTGAGGATATCTTCTGATTGAAAGCCAAATCGCCCCGTAAGCAACTGCCGCTGGAGTCGAACATCAGTGGTAGCCCCCTTTAACCCGACCTGTTGATCCGCAATGCCAGGAGCACATACCCCGGTTGGATATTGATCAATACCGACCAGGAGAGCTAGCTTTCGGCGCGCAGGCTGGGCCAGGGCTTGCTGATAGCGTCCAGTCAGTCCTAGGAGTCCAGCTTCGCTCAGGCCCAGCGTTCCCAAAAGCAGCCCTGATTGCTGTAAAAATGCTCGTCGGTTCAATCCCACGGGGAGATACTTGTCCTTTTGGAACGTTGCTCAACAATCGGGTCAGCCGGGCATAACAACCGACCATTTATGCGCTGCTGAGCCCTACTGGGCGCTATTGGGCTACCCTCATAGCCCGGGCCAGCTCAGCCGCAACCTCAGGCCGAGAAAACTCAGGGGGCGGTAGTTTGCCGTCCCGCAGCATACCCCTAACTTTAGTCCCGGAGAGATGAATCCTCTCCTCAGGCGTGCTAGGGCTGGTTTTGGTCGTTGCCATAGTGCCGGTTCGAGTGCAGTAAAACGCGTGCTCAAACTTCATTGGCGTAATC
This sequence comes from Cyanobacteria bacterium P01_H01_bin.119, assembly GCA_039177155.1. Classification (GTDB taxonomy): domain Bacteria; phylum Cyanobacteriota; class Cyanobacteriia; order Phormidesmidales; family Phormidesmidaceae; genus JBCBZT01. Next base: position 3,652 of record JBCDFX010000008.1, on the reverse strand, counting down.
CCTAGTTCCCCAGGCTCAAATTCGGCAAAAATATGCTGTGCATCGTAGGTACCGTAGTAGTCACCCACACCGGCATGGTCGCGGCCCACAATAAAGTGAGTGCAACCGTAGTTTTTCCGAATCAGGGCGTGGAAAATTGCTTCTCTAGGCCCAGCGTACCGCATCGCCGAGGGGTTGATAGCAAGAATTACCCGATCCTGAGGAAAATAATGCTCCATCATAATTTCATAGCAGCGCATCCGCACATCCGCTGGAATATCGTCGCTCTTGGTGGCACCCACCAGAGGATGGAGAAACAGCCCGTCTACGGTTTCTAAGGCGCACTTTTGGATATATTCGTGGGCCCGATGGATAGGGTTGCGGGTTTGAAAGCCGACGACCGTTTTCCAGCCGCGATCGCGAAACAGGGCTCTAGAGGCTGCGGGATCAATTTGATAGTCCGGAAAGAGGGGATGGGGATCGCGCTGCAGCAGCCACACCGGGCCGGCCAAGTTTACTGTGCCCTGGTCGTAGACCACTTTGACACCGGGATGCTTGTCTTCGTCGGTGCGGTAAACATTGATGGCTTCTTTTTGCTTATCGTAGGCGTATTTTTCTGTCAGCTCTAACACACCTACAAAGCGCCCAGTACCGTCATCCAAGCGCACTAGGGTGCCCTCTTTCAGCGGTTCGGCGATCGCATTACTTACCGACAGGGTAACAGGCACTGCCCACGGCAGTCCGTTGGCTAGGCGCATATCGGTGACTACCGGGTCATAGTCCGCTTGGCCCATAAAGCCCTCTAGGGGACTAAACCCGCCGATAGCAATCATGACTAAATCAGAAAAGGCCCGCTCGTCTAGGGTGACTCGGGGCAGGGTATCTGCTTGAGCCTGAAACCCTTGAACCTGTTCAGGGCTCGCTAGCCGATTAATTAATGTCCCACCGTGGGGAGCAATGCCGTCTTGCATAGACATCTAAAGACTCACTTAACTGGGTGTGCTTAGGCAGATCTGGCTGCCTCAAATCTACAGACCGCTAGAGCGCGCTATCAGTTTCAGCCGGTCGCAGAAGCCTTAAGAGATAGGCGATAGCGCGTCCGCCCAACCAAATTAGCTAAAAATTAACTAAAAATTAACTAGGGGGGCTGTCATCAGTTAGATATTTAACTCCTGCTACAGCAAGGGTTTCAGCCCCTAGCCAGCTGACTAGGGCAGGCGTGTTTACAGCTTGTTCTGTCAGGCTTCTGCGCTTAACTAATGACACGCCCTAGAGGGCTAAGAACGACGCTATAGCGTCATTTAAGTGTCAACTGAAGGCAGTTCTCAGAGCTGCACCGATTAAACTTTACCGAAAATGGGGCCGCACGCAAGGTGATATCGCTCCTCTTCAGCCAATCATTATAAGTAGGTTGGCCAACTCTAAAGCAAGCCTTTAGCAAACCCCAGCCGGATTTGCCAAAAGCTTATCAAGCAATGGGTTCAATAATGCCGCCGCCCAGAACGCGATCGCCGTCGTACCAGACCGCTGCCTGACCGGGGGTAATCGCAAACTGAGGCTCGTCAAACACCACCCGAACCCGATTGCCAACGCCTTTTTTGGGCAGAACTTTTAGGCCCGGGCTATCTGCAGTCGGATTTGAAGTCAAATTTGAAGACTGCACCTCAAACTCGGGCGAAGCGTCCGCTAAAGTCCGATCGGCTCTGAAAGGCTTACCTTGAAGCTTGCAGGATGGCACATCCAAAACGGGAATCACCGTAGCGGCTACAGCGGGAGATCGGTAGCGCACCTGCACCATGGCCCGGATAGGGGTGGTCGGCGGCGCAATCGAAACCCAGTTGACCCGGTGCACGGGACACTCAGCCTGCTGAACCGTGTCGCGATCGCCCACAACAACTTGATTACGACCAGCATCAATGGCAACCACATACAGCGGACGGGGCGCGGCAATTCCCAGCCCCTTTCGTTGACCGATGGTGTAATGATGAATGCCGTTATGCTGTCCCAGCACTCGCCCTTCGGGATCGACAATATCTCCCGGTTTAGAACCTAAATATTTATCTAGAAAGGAGCGCATAGAACCATGCTGCTCAATTAAGCACAGATCCTGACTCTCAGGTTTGTCGGCAGTGTGTAGGTTCAGCTCTGCCGCCATCCGCCGGGTTTCAGTTTTGGGCTGGTCACCCAAAGGAAACAGGGTTGCCGCCAAAATATTTTGGGGCAAATCGTAAAGGAAATAAGACTGGTCTTTTGTCCGGTCTACCGCCCGTCGCAGCTCATAGCGATTTACTTCAGCGCTGTGGGTGATACGGGCATAGTGCCCCGTGGCAATCCGATCGGCTCCTAGTTCTTTACGGGCATAGTGCAGCATCGGCCCAAACTTTACCGCGCGATTGCACTGAGAGCAGGGCAGCGGCGTTACACCGGAGCCGTAGCCAGCCACTAAATACTCCACAATGCTGTGCTCAAATACGTCACGGCTGTCCACAACGTGGTAATCGATGCCTAGCTCATCACAAAGCTGGGCTGCATCCACCATTCCCTCGGAGCAGCACTGACCTTTGCCCTTCATCAGCCACAGGGTCAATCCTGCCACGTTGTAGCCTTGTTTTTGTAGTGTGGCCACCGCCACGGAGCTGTCAACTCCGCCAGAGAGGCCAACAACAATTTTGCCCATGGGTATAGAACGGTATCTGAACGGTTATGGCGCTGAGCCACTGAAACAAAACTGCTCAACAGTCAGCCCATTAGCGGCATAACTTTGAACTTCTTTGCAAACTTATCCTTACGCCTACGTTAACATTTGCAAGCAAACTCATGGCTGGTGGCAAATTTTCATTGTCAATTGCCCCCATTTCGATTCTGTTGTTATTCCAGCCGTCTAAGGCTGATATCAGGTATGGTGCCCTTCCAGCGTTACCCATTGGTGTTGCAGCGGTTCCAGCGACGATTCCAGCGGCTGCCTAAAGCGGCGGTTCTCGGCCTTCTCGCCACAGGCAGTATATGTTTGTGCTTTGGGTCATCACAGAAAGTCGCGGCAGCGCCGAATCGTCAGCCAAATAGTCAGGTGACTGTGGACACAGCCACGGGTCAGCGGTTAGCCCAGGTGCTTCCCCCATTGCCAACGAGTCAAGGGGCTAACCAACCTCCCGTCACGGTGCCCAGCAGCGGCGCGGTGGCCGAGCGGTATATGGTGTTTGTCAACGGCAACAGTCCGCTGCTGCTGGAGCAGGTGCGTCAGGTTCAGCCCGATGCGTTTAGCCAAACTCACAATGGACGGTCGGTTATTCAGGCGGGTTTATATAATTCTCAGCAAAATGCTCAGGCTCAGGTGCAGCGACTGTCTGCGGTAGGTATTGGTGCATCGGTGGTGACGGTGCAGCGATCGGTGGCAGCAGCCTATGGCGCTACCGTACCGCCGCCGCCTGGCTATAGCGCTCAAAGCGGTAGCGCGGTGCCCATTCCGGTGACGGCGGTGCCGGACCACAGTGTTGCCTTTGGTCAAGCCCCCAACCGACTGCCTGCGCCACCCAGCAGTGCTGCCCTAGCCAACGCCAGCCGTGCCTATTACGTCGTTGTACCATCGGGGCCTAATACGGTTGCGTCCCTGGGCAATCAGCTGGTGACCTTTGGAGTGGCTTCGCGCCTGGTTCAGACTCGTTCGGAGCCGTTT
>JBCDFX010000007.1:0-26157 GCA_039177155.1 Cyanobacteria bacterium P01_H01_bin.119 | reverse complement strand
TCAAATTCTGAGGCGGCAGCAATTTCTGTGCGGGCCCGAGCTAGGCGGCGCGCGATCGCGCCATCATCGTCCTGTCCGCGATGACGAATGCGATACTCTAACTCTTCGATAGACGGCGGCAAAATAAAAATGCGACACGCACCGGGAAACTCACGGTAAATCTGCCGGGCTCCTTCCAGTTCAATCTCTAACACCACGGATTTACCCTGGCGGATCTGCTCTGTAACCGCACCTTTGGGCGTGCCATAAAAGTTTCCGGCAAACTCAGCCCACTCCAATAAGTCATCTGCGGCAATCATCGCTTCAAACTGCTCACGGCTGACAAAGTAATAATGCTCCCCGTGAACTTCTCCCGTTCGGGGGCGGCGGGTTGTGGCGGAGATCGAAATATAGAGCTGGGGATAGCGAGCGACTAGAGCCTTGAGTAAAGTACCTTTGCCTACACCGCTTGGCCCCGTAAACACAATCAGCCGCCCCGTGATGGAATTTATAAGCGGCTTATCTACCAAGGCGGTTCCAACCCGATGCTGCTCCACAAAATGCCTCCTGCTTAAGCCCTGTATATTTCCATTCATCCTAAGGGAGACCTGCCAGGATGCCCAGTAGTCCTTGGAAAGTTTGCGGATTTATGACTCGCAGCCCTGCTCCAAACTTTTTGCGGGCATTTTTGCGAGCCGCTATGGCGCTAAGGCCATCAACTGGCCAATTGAGCCGGTATAAATTTGTAGCGCCATACCCGATTGATGGAGAGATTCCTGACCAGAAGCACCGGGATAGAAAGATTGACCATCCCGTGTGATTTCCTGAATTTCGTTTCCAATGGTTGTAACTGAATTTCCCCATCGTCAGATTTTGGGTTTGAATCAACAGACCTTTCAAAGACTGAAAGGGGCGCTGATTCCCGATCTCAAATGTCAAATTTTTATTGCGGTCTGCGATGACTTGCAGCTTCAGCAGCGTTTTAGCACCCAGATTCACCAGACATTTACAGCGCATTACGGATTTGTTGATGGCCTATCGGCCCCCCCATCATCGCTGCATGCACCATTGGCAGGTCCGTCATCGACAGCAACGCTTCGTCCAAAACCCGCTTTGCCTCTGTTTAAGTCTGTGCGGCTGGGGGAGCAGCGCCCGGATTTTCTGTGGCAGCTTTGTCGGGGACGCGATCGCCGCCTGATCCAAATAAATCAGGCCGTGCAGCAGTGTTGGATTCAGGTGACTGGGGTTGAGCGCCTAACTCAACAATCGGGAGCGGCCCAAAATCAGTTTTTAAATTCTCTGCGGATGATTGCATCGGCGATTCATCAATTAGACTGTAGCCTGTTGATTTGGTTACCGTGGCCCTGGTTTCGGTCGATTCAGCGGGCTGCTCCAGAATTTTGGCAGGTCTGTACAGGCGTGTTTGAGTTTGCTGGGGAGCCTACACCCATGCTGAGCTCACAGGATTTGCGCTCCGAGCGCCCCGCCCCCGAACCGCTGTCCCCGGTTGAAGAGCCTATGATTCCGCGTGCTTCTACTGCTGCAGCCTCTGCTGAAGCGCCATCTCAAAGTCATGATCTGCCCGGGACCTCTGAAAATCGGGCCGCCAACGCTTTAGGGGTCAAAACTCTGACAGATCTCAACCAAGTGGCGCCCCGCCAAACGCTGTTGGAAATTACCCTACTACAGCGCATAGAGCGGCTGGTGCAGCAGGGCAGTGATGTGAACATTCTGGCCCATGCCTATTGGACATTGGGACAGCACTATCGCGATCGCGTTGCGAACGGAGATGCTGATACAGAGCTTTTGGCGGCGGCGATCGCGGCCTATGACGCGGCCCATCGGGGTCTCTGCATCGCTGCTGCTGAGCAGGGAGAAGTCCTCAATGATTTGGGGAGTTTGTACTGGCTGCAGGCCCAGGAAGCTGCCGCTTCGACCCAGGCCATCGCCCTGCTCCAAAAAGCCCTACTTGCCTATCAGCAGGGGGCCCAGCAGGCTATTGAGCCAGCTATTCTCAGTCGGCTACACAGCAACTCGGCAGCTATTTACGCCGTTTTGGCAAATCAGGATCACCCAGACACAAATTTACAGCAGGCGATTGCGGCCTACCACCGAGCACTTCAGCATGTTCAGCCAGAGGAGTCTCCGCTGGAGTATGCCTCACTGCAAAATAGTTTGGGCGCAATCTACTGGCGGCTAGCTCAGCTTGGCCCTGCCAGGCCCTACCTTGACCAGGCGATTACCGCTTATCTGCAGGCCCGCCGCCACTGTCATCCTCACCAGGATGCGGCCTGTTACGCCATGATTCAGAATAATTTGGGTATTGCCTACTGGAGTTTGGCCCAGGTGCTGCCGACTCAGGCAATGGTTCCGCAGCGTGGCTTAGCGCAATCGGGTGCTCAGAGCGTTACTCTTAACGCGCCGCTGATGCTGAGACAGGCGATCGCGGCCTATCACAGCGCGTTGGCCTATCGCACCCTATCTAACGATGTGGTGGGCTGCGCCACGACCCAAAATAATCTGGGCACTGCCTACTGGGATTTAGCGAAGCAGCAGCCCACGGCCGTTCAGCGACGTAAGCTCTGTCATCGGGCGATCGCAGCGTACCAAATTGCCCTTAAAGCCTTTCAGCGATGTCAGCAGGAGGGCGGGGGGAGCACTGTACTTAGCTTTAATCCAGCTGATATCCTGCAAAACCTTTCTAAACTCCACCGTCAGCTCGCCGAAGATGCCGGACTGACCAATATTGACCGCGCTGAGCACCTCAAAACGGCCCTAACTCACGCTCTCACCCAGGCAACCAGCCTATCGGTTTCAGCGGCGGATGCTCAAGGCAGTGGCCCATCGGGATTCACCCAGGCGCTGACTAATTTAGCTCAGGTGGTTCGCGCCCATTACCAGCTTTTGGGACTGGCCGGGCAGCAGAGGGCGCTCTCTCAAGTTCCTTCCGCTTTGCTGCCACAGCTATTGCCCCGGCTTTAAGTAAAACTCCATCTCAAGTCCGGTCAGATTGACTGGCGATACTCTGCCAAAAGCTCTGGCAGATAGTCGTATCCGTCTACGCCAATTTGGGGCAAAAGCTGGGCACGGTGCTGGGCGAGGTAGGTTTGAAAGGCCTCTGGGCCAATTTGTCCGTAGAGAATGCTGAGTAATCCCGCAGGGCGCCGCCATTCTGGAGAGTTGATTTGATGCAGCAGATACATGGCTAAAGCCCCGGTGTACACCGTTAAATCGAGATTATCTTGGGCGCGATAGGCTTCTGCCAAGTAGGAGCCGCTTAGCCCCTGCAAAACGCGATCGCCAATGGCCTGAGCCACCTGAGCCCCTTTTTGTAGCGTTTCGACAGCAGCACTATGATGGCCTACCGTCACTTGGGCTACCCCCAAACTGTAGCTGCATAAAGCTAAGCTGGGGCGATCGCCGAGTTCTTCACAGAGGGTTACCCCTCGCTGGAGAGAGTCGAGCATTAATTCATAGCGATTGGGATCGAGGGTTGTGCTTTTCGCCTGAAAAATTTCGCTGTAGCCCAAATTTGCCAAGGCGTTGGCCTCTCCTAAGCGATCGCCGCTCTGGCGGGCCAAAATTAGAGCCCTCTGGCTGTTGTCAATAGCGGCAGCGTACTCTTCCTGACGCACAAGGGTGCGGCTGAGATGATTTAAATTAGCGATTTCGCAGGGGCGATCATCGGCGCTCCGGGCAATCTCTAGGGCTTGTTGATGGAAGTTCAGCGCGGCTTTAGATTGGCCAATGACCCCCTGAGAGTAGCCCAATAGCGTCAAGATTCGGGCTTTGCTCTGGGTATTTTCCGCCTGCCTAAGGGGCTGATCCAAATAGTTCAGCAGCGTATCCAAAGATTCTCCCGATAGGGCCGCAAAGAGACCGCCGTACAGCGGAAAATAGGGCTGTTGGGCAAACTGGTACAGCACCTGCAGGGCCATCTGAAAACATCCGTTGGCAAGCTGAGACTGGCCCAATTGAGCGAACCGCTGCCAAAGCTGGCTCCAGACCACAGAAAAGGTTAAAAACGTGGCGATGGAGAGCCGTTTGCCGGCTCGTGGATCATAGGGCTGCTTGTCAAACCAAGAGACCAGACCCAACTGCAGCCGCTGGAGGACCACAGCCAGCTCGACCCAGCGGGAAGGAGGCATCAGGGTGGGGACCCCTGACGTTGTAACGCTCTGGTGCTCGCCCAAATCTGTAAAAAGCTGCTTTAAATTGGGCTGCTCCACGGCTTTGGCCCAGTGTGTCCAAGGTCCACGGGACTCAGTACTGCCGCCAAAGCCCAGGGTGCGCTGAGCCTCAAAAATCCAGCCGATCAGTTCTCCCTGGAGCTGCTGCCAGGTGCTGAGCCCTGCTGCCAGCCCCTGTCCCAACTCGGTGGCAGGCAAAGGCGAAGGCTGATCGTCAGCGTCCTGCTGGAGCTGCTGGGCAAGCTGCTGGAGCTGATCGCGGTTAAGGCGATCGCTCTGATTTGGATCCAGCCCATTCAAAAAGGGAATCAAGCGCTCGGTGGCATCCGCTGCTGCGATCGCGCCTAGAATCTCCTGAATCGCCGCATTGCCCTGATTGTCTTGCTGCCAGCGCTCCCATTCACTTTGGATTGTTTTTAAAGCGCGCTGTTTGCGGATAGCTTTGGCGGCTTTAAGATCATCTTCATCCTGAAGCTGGGCCTGTACAGCGTCACTATAGGCTTGCAGGCTGCGATCAAAGATTTCGCCTGTGCCGGCTTCAATGCCCTGCAGCATCTCATAAACTTGAGTTTTAGAGCGGATTTTGCCCTTCAGCGTAGCCGTGACAATCTCCTCAATCAGCGCTGCGTAGCGATCGCTCATAATTGGTCCAAGATGAATTGCCCAAGAGTTGATTTCCTGTGGTTTTAGCCTAACCCATCAAACAGACTGCGACCTTACACCTTGCCTCCCAAACCAGTCAAGCGGTAAGCTCAAGCCACCGATTTTTTAGGCCCTAAATTTTTGGATTATTCAAGTTTTTAGGCCGTTTAGATTTTTGGGCATCCAAATTTTTGGGCTACTTAAGTTTTTGGCTGTTTTTTAGCGGCTCAAATCACAATTCTTATGTATGCGAGGCACCGTGGCGCTGAGAGAAGATCGAATTCAGGTCAATTCTTTTAACTGGTTTTACCGAGAAGCGGCTCCGCCGGGGTCGCCGAGCAAAGCGCCTGTGGTGTTGCTCCACGGTTTGGTGGCCCAGAGCTACAGCTACCGCGATGTGATGACCCAGTTGGCAGAGCAGGGATTGCGAACCATATCCCCCGATTGGCTGGGCCATGGATTCTCCGACAGGCCGGAAAAGCGCCAGTTTGACTATACCCCTACGGCGTTTGTAGCGGGTTTGGCAGGCTGGCTACAGGCCCTGGAACTGAAGCGCTTCTCCCTAGTGGTGCAGGGCTTTATGGGATCGGCAGGACTGCTCTATGCGCTCCAGCATCCCGATCAGATTGAGCGGCTGGTGATTTTAAATACGCCGCTGAGCCCAGGGGTAAAACTGCCGTGGAAAATGCGTCAGTTGGGCCTGCCATTGATTGGCGATATGTCCACCCAAGATCCGCTTTTAGTCGATCGCATTTTGGAAGGCGGTAGCCCTTACCAGGTCGAAGACGCTGATTTGGATGTCTATCGCCGACCGTTTTTGACCACCTCAGCGGCGGGGCGATCGCTAATGTACACTGTGCGATCGCTCAACTTGGCCGAAGTAAGCGCCGAAATTCAAACCCGTTTCCAAACCTGGGAGCGTCCCACGCTGGTGGCCTGGGGCCTGAGCGATCCTTGGCTGCCGGCTGAATCCGCCAAAGCCTTTGCCGCAGGACTGAAACACGGAGAATTTACAGGGTTAGAGCAGGTGGGCCACTATCCCCAAGAAGATTGGGCCGATAAAGTCAGTCAGTCAGTCGGAACATTTTTGCGCCAGCAGATACCCTAATCAATATTCGTGTCAAACCTGTCTCCTTTTATCAACCCTCTGCCTGATGACTTCTCCCGCTGCTGAAAATTGGTACACCCTGACCGGTGAGCAAGCGATCGCTCAACTGCAATCGGATAGCGATCGCGGATTGAGCCTAGAGCAAGTGGCCCAGCGGCAGCAGCAGTACGGCCCCAATGAAATTCAGGAGGCAGCAGGGCGCAGCGGCTGGCAAATTTTATTCGATCAGTTCACCAATATTATGTTGGTGATGCTGATTGCCGTCGCTATTGTCTCTGGGATCTTGTCCCTGCAGGACGGAGAATTACCTAAAGATGCGATCGCTATTTTTGCCATCGTTATTCTCAACGGCATGCTGGGCTACTTCCAAGAGAGCCGGGCCGAAAAAGCCCTAGCCGCACTGAAGCAAATGGCGGCCCCTAATGTGCGCGTGATCCGCAGCGGCAGCCCCCAAGAAATTTCTGCTAAAGAGCTGGTTCCCGGTGACCTATTGCTGATTGAGGCGGGCGGGCAGGTGGCCGCAGATGGCCGCCTGCTGCGGGCATCTAATCTACAAGTGCGGGAGTCGGCCCTGACCGGAGAGGCCCACGCTGTTGCCAAATCAGCCCAGGCCCAGCTTGAGCCAGATGCCGCTTTGGGCGATCGCGTCAATCAGGTCTTTCAGGGCACCGAGGTGCTCCAGGGTCGTGCTGCTGTGCTGGTAACTGAAACCGCCATGGCAACCCAGCTCGGCAAAATTGCCGCCCTGCTGCAGGGAGTGGAAAGCGAACCGACACCGCTCCAGCGGCGCATGTCTCAGCTCGGCAATACCCTGGTAACCGGCTCGCTGGCTTTAGTGGCCCTGGTGGTAGTGGGCGGGGTGATTCAAAGCGGATGGAGCGCCTTTGAAAGTCTACTGGAGGTGTCCCTGAGTATGGCCGTAGCCGTAGTGCCAGAGGGCCTGCCTGCGGTAATCACGGTCACTTTGGCCATCGGCACCCAGCGAATGGTGCGCCGTCAAGCCCTGATTCGTAAGCTACCGGCAGTCGAAACCCTGGGATCGGTCACCACTATTTGTTCCGATAAAACGGGCACGCTGACCCAAAACAAAATGGTTGTGCAGCAGGTGCGCACCCAGTCCTTTAACTGCCAAGTTACCGGAGAAGGCTACACCCCCGAAGGAGGCTTTTATTCCTCTGAATCTGACGCTGAGCAGACAACCATCGACGCTACCCATCCTGAACTGCAGCTTCTGCTGCTAACCGGGCTGCTGTGCAATGATGCCGTGCTGCAAAAGGAAGCCGGCGACTGGACGATCTTAGGTGATCCTACAGAAGGGGCACTGCTGACCCTGGCCGGCAAGGGCGGACTCCTGCAGGCCCAAATGCACAGCGATCGCGCCTTTCCTCGCATAGCCGAATTTCCCTTTGATTCAGATCGCAAGCGCATGGGCATTGTTGTGCAGTGGTCTACATCAGAATCAGAGCGCGATCGCCCCCCGGCTCTGACCAATCTGCCCTTAAACAGCAAGGCGGTGCTATTTGCCAAAGGCTCCCCTGAAGGATTGCTTAAGCAGTGCACTAATTATCAGCAGCACAGCGAACCCATTGCTTTAGATGACGCGGCGCGATCGCAAATCCTTAACCACAACGAACAGCTTGCTAGTCAGGGGCTGCGGGTTTTGGGCCTTGCCTATCGTCTCCTCGATATGCCAGACGATGGCTCTATTGACAGCTCTGCCGAAGCCGTGGAGCAAGATCTCACTTGGCTGGGGCTGGTGGGGATGCGCGACGCTCCCCGCCCCGAAGTTCGCCAAGCCGTCGCTCGCTGCCGCCAGGCCGGCATTCGCCCCGTTATGATCACCGGGGATCACCAACTGACCGCGATCGCCCTTGCCAAAGATCTAGGCATCGCTGCCGAAAAGGCTCAGGCCCTCAGCGGTCAGGCCCTAGAAACGATGCCCCAAAGTGAACTCGAAGCTGCCGTTAGCCACGTCAGCGTCTATGCCCGCGTCTCTCCTGAGCACAAACTGCGAATTGTGCAAGCCCTGCAGGCCCAGCAACAAATTGCGGCCATGACCGGAGACGGCGTCAACGACGCCCCCGCCCTAAAACAAGCCGATATTGGCATTGCCATGGGCATCACCGGCACCGACGTCAGCAAAGAAGCCAGCGATATGGTGCTGCTAGACGATAACTTCGCCACCATTGTCGCCGCGACAGAAGAAGGTCGCGTCGTCTACGACAATATCCGCCGATTTGTAAAGTATATTTTAGGCTCCAATATCGGCGAAGTTCTGACCATTGCCGCTTCACCCATCCTGCTGCCGATTTTGGATGTGCCCCTAACTCCCCTGCAAATTTTATGGATGAACCTAGTCACCGACGGTTTTCCAGCCCTGGCCCTGGCCTTAGAACCCGCCGAGCCTAATGTGATGAATCGTCCCCCATACCATCCCCAAGAGAGCATTTTTGCCCGAGGGTTAGGCGCCTATATGATTCGGATTGGCATCGTCTTTACGGTCATCACTGTGACCTTGATGTATTGGGCATACCATCAGGCACAAATCTCAGGTGATCCCGACCGCTGGAAAACCATGGTGTTTACCACCCTATGCCTAGCTCAAATGGGCCATGCGATCGCCGTACGCTCCAACACCCGATTAACTATAGAAATATCGCCCCTATCTAATCCCTATGTCTTACTTGCCGTTACAGTCACCACTGCGCTGCAGCTAATGCTGGTTTATATAGAACCCCTGCGCAACTTTTTTGGCACCCATTTGCTGAGTCCGCAGGAGCTAGCCGTTTGCTTTGGCTTTAGCACCCTAATGTTTGTCTGGGTTGAATCCGAAAAAATATTTCGCCGCTGGAGGCAAAATCAATAGCGTTTGAAGTGAAATCCATCGTTTGCATCCAACTCACTATGATTTGAGCTATCTCACCGTAATCGATGTCAAACACCTTAGTGAGTCTTTTTCCCTTGAATAAGGATCTTCTCTAAGAAGCTCGTTACATTAGGGACAAGCCTTATGGGTAATCCTTTGAGTTGTATTCAAAAACAAAACTATGCGAGATTTTCAAAATATTGAGCAAGAAGCCTATGACCTAATCATTATTGGGGGAGGAATTAATGGAGCAGCAGCAGCGAGGGATGCGACCCTGCGCGGGCTTAAAACCGCCCTGGTGGAGAAGAACGATTTTGCTTCAGGCAGCACGAGCTGGTCTACTCGGTTGATCCACGGCGGTCTGCGCTATTTAGAGTATTTTGAGTTCAATTTGGTGCGGGAATCTTTGCATGAGCGGGAGGTTTTGCTCAATTCCGCTCCCCATTTGGCTGAGCCGATTCAAATGACCATTCCCATCTATCAGTCTGGGTCACGCAGCTACTGGGAAATTCAGGCGGGCATGCTGCTCTACGATATTTTAAGCTACGACAAAACGCTCCCCAATCACCGAATGCTGGGCCGGAAAAAAATGCGGCAGCTCTACCGAACTGTAAATACAGAGGCGCTGACGGGAGCCGCCCAGTATTACGATGCTCAGGCCGAATATGCAGAGCGACTCTGTTGGGAAAATATCCTGTCGGCAACCGAAGCAGGCGGCACCATGCTGAACTATGTAGAAGTTACGGGGATTCAGCGGAACGGCGATCGCATTACGGCCTTAAACTGCAAAGATCAGCTGACGGATCAAGACTTTAAGCTAAACTGCGGCGACAAGACCCTTGTGCTCAATACCTCTGGTCCCTGGGTAGACAAGGTTTTGGGGCTAGGGCAACAGGATGAAAGCGCCAACCCCATCGGTCAAACCCGCAAGATTGGCGGCACTAAGGGCAGCCATATTTTTGTTGATGCTTTCCCCGGTGCTCCAGACAACGCTTTTTACGTGGAAGCGAAATCCGATAACCGCCCCTTTTTCATTCTGCCGCGATTGGGTATGTACCTGATTGGGACAACGGATAAACGCTATGACGGCAGTATTGACGATATCAAAGCGGACGATGGCGAAATCGACTATCTCATCCAAGAAACCAATTTGATCTTTCCAACGGCAAATCTGACTCGTCAAAATGTGCGCTTTACCTATTCTGGCGTGCGCCCGCTGCCCTACGCTGAAGGCAAAAAGCCAGGCAGCATCACCCGCAATCATATTCTGTTTAACCACGGCAAGGAAGGGGTGAAAAATCTGATTTCGCTGATTGGCGGAAAGTTAACTACTCACCGTCAGGTCGGTGAAGAGGCCGTTAACTTGGTTTACCGCTACCGCAAGCAGTCTGTCCTCCCTTGTCCGACCCACAAGCGACCTCTGCCGGGTGCCATTCTGCCCGATGATCCCCAGGTCGCTCAAGCGCTAAGTGACTATGCGGGCCGGGTGAATCCTAAGGCCATTCACCATCTTTTTGTAATTTATGGGGCGAAAGCGCCTGGGGTACTGGCGCTGATTGATGAAGATGCCAGCCTGGGCGAGCCAATTGTAGATTACCTGCTAGATATTAAGGCCCAAGCGGTATACGCAGTGCAGTCTGAAATGGCTTATACGCTGGTAGATATTTGCCGCCGCCGCACGACCCTATCGATGCAGGCCAACTATGGTTTTGATGCGCTGCCGGGAGTGGTGGATGCGCTGAAGCAACACTGCAACTGGTCCGATGAAAAATGCGATCGCCAGGTTGCAGCCTACCGCAAGTTTATGGAAGACAACTGTTTGCCCGACTATGTGATGCAGGCTGAATCTGAGGCGCGATCGCTACAGGCTACCGCTGGCTAGGGCGTATTGTCTGAGAATATGCTGCGCTTTAAACGTGCCTTGTGCAAGTTTGACCTAGCGCTTACGCTTAAGCCATGTTTGATACCGCGATTTCTCCAAATTAACGATCGAATTCTATCAATAGATGGATTGCAATCTCTATCCCGCTACGGGTTTTCCCAAAGTGGGGATCGGATATACCTGTGATGCAAGGTCAAGAAGTTTTGTAAAAATCCTTGCATTATTCGCAAAAACTTTGCGGCTTTTATCCTTTTAGAAAGTCCATCTTTTCAGAACATCATGGTAGCAACACTCGATCGACCATCTGCTCTAAAGTCAGATGTTAAGACTGCCGTATTCAAAACCAATCGTGTGAATCTAACCGTTCTCGGCACTGGCGCTTGGGGCACTGCCTTAGCATCCTTGGCATCTATCAATCAACATCCCTTAAAGCTGTGGTCTCGTCGGGGAGAGCTTACCCTGGCGGACGCTGTAGCAGAGGCGGATGTTATTTTATCTGTGATTTCTATGAAAGGCGTTGCTGATTTGGCCACTCAGATAGCAGCCATTGGAATTCCAGAGAATGCCATTATCGCGACGGCCACTAAGGGTTTAGATCCAAAGACCACTCGTACGCCCTCACAGATTTATCAAGAGCTTTTTCCCAACAATCCGGTCGTGGTGCTGTCGGGGCCAAATTTGTCCAAAGAGATTGATAACCGACTGCCCGCAGCAACGGTGGCTGCCAGCGCTAGTGAAGCAGCAGCGGAGGCGGTTCAAACTATTTTTGCTTCGGATATCTTTAGGGTTTACACCAGCCCCGACCCCCTAGGAGCCGAACTGGGCGGAACGCTGAAAAACGTAATCGCGATCGCCGTCGGCGTATGTGACGGCCTAAACCTGGGCACCAATGCCAAAGCCGCCCTGATGACTCGCGCCATGCCAGAAGTCATTCGGATTGGCACCCATCTGGGTGGACAAGCCGAGACCTTCTTTGGCCTGTCCGGACTGGGAGATATGCTGGCAACCTGCACCAGCCCCCTTAGCCGGAACTACCGAGTTGGGTTTGGGCTGGCCCAAGGCAAATCACTTGACCAAATTTTGGCAGGATTGGGCAGCACGGCAGAGGGGGTCAACACTACGAACGTGCTGCTTGAGATTGCCAACCGTGAAGAAATTCCCGTGCCGATTTCTCGTCAGGTTTACCGCCTGCTCCACGGCAAAATTACGCCACTTGAAGCGGTTGAAGCGCTGATGGAGCGTGATCTCAAGCCTGAAGCCTGCGACCTGTTCTAGGCGGGTAAGACGAGCAAATTATTGACTGGACTCTGACTGACTTATTTTTCCAGTGACTTAATTTTTTGGCACGAAGCGGGGCGCTATGTCCCGCTTTTTTTGGGGCTATAGTTTGGGTCAGAGTGCTTACCGCACCCAGTGTCGCTGGGGTGATTGACATCAGAACAATCTGACGCAGCCTGGTCCTAATTGCCTGTTTGGCTGCTGTACGCTCAACAGAAATGCGTCAACGTTTTCATTGCAACAGGCCGCTCCACGACTTCGCGTTAGGCTATGAGAGGAAAGGCTGACCACGGTGCCCAGGTAGGGCTATTTGAGTTGATTCCCGTCGCGGCTGCTGCTTATACCACCGCTGTTGAATTGAGATCGAATTTGTGAGGAAAGCGCTACTTGGCTTTTGGCAGCTCTGGAATATGAGCTTTGGCTTCTTTGGCATTCAGTTTGGCTGGGGTCTGCAGATGGCAAATACCAGCGCCATCTTTGAATATTTGGGTGCAGATGCCCATGAAATCCCTATTTTGTGGCTAGCGGCTCCGCTGACCGGATTGATTGTACAGCCCATTATTGGAAACCTTAGCGACAACACCTGGGGCTTTTTAGGGCGGCGACGGCCCTATTTCTTGGTGGGTGCGATTGTTGGCTCAATTGCACTTATCGCTATGCCCAACGCTTCCAGTCTATGGATGGCCGTCGGACTGCTGTGGCTGCTGGATACATCGGCCAACGTTAGTATGGAGCCGTTTCGAGCTTTTGTGGGCGATCTGCTGCCAGCCAAACAGCGTACTCAGGGCTTTGCGATGCAGAGCCTGCTCATTGGCCTGGGTTCGGTATTGGCTGCGGCCATGCCTTGGATATTGACCCACTGGTTCTCGGTGTCAACCGAGACTGTGCCGGGTTCAGTGCCGGTAGCGGTAAAGCTGTCTTTTTACATTGGGGCAGGAGTTTTCTTTTCTACCGTGCTGTGGACAGTGCTGACCACGGAAGAAAAACCCCCTAAGGATATGGAGGCGTTTCGCCAGCAGCAGGAGCGACGCCTAGGCGTCGTCTCTACCTTTCAGGAAATTTGGACGGCCCTAGTGCAGATGCCAAAAACAATGCGTCAGCTGGCTTGGGTGCAGTGTTTTAGCTGGCTGGGCATGTACTGCGTATTTTTGTACTTTCCGCCTGCGATCGCCCACAATATTTTTGGCGCGGTTGACGAAAGTTCTGCCCTCTATGCCGAAGGGGTGGAATGGGCCGGATTGTGTATTGCGGCCTACAACGCGGTTTGCTTTGGGGTTTCTTTTCTGCTGCCCAAGCTGTCAGCGTTGACCAATCGTCAAATCGCCCTTTCTATTTGTCTAGTTTGCGGCGGGCTGGGTCTAATCTCTCTAAACTTTATGCACAACCAGTACATGGTGCTGATGGCAATGGTGGGCTTGGGCATTGCCTGGGCCGGTATTTTATCCCTGCCCTACGCGATGGTGGTGGGCGCACTGCCGCCAAAAAAGAGCGGCATCTATATGGGAATTTTTAACTTTTTTATCGTGCTGCCTGAGATTGTGGCGTCCCTCTTGCTGGGCTGGGTGATGGTAACCCTGCTGCACGATAATCGCCTTACGGCAGTGGTGCTGGGTGGTATAGCGATGCTAATTGCGGCGGTATTAACCCTGCGGGTAGAAGAGCCCTGCCATCCTATTAAATCGCCTGAGCCAAGTGCGATCGCCCCAGAGTCAGAGCCAGAGCTAGAGTCAGAGCCCGTGACGGTAGGCGCTGGCAGTGGAGAGGCTAGCGAAGCTCACTCTACGGGCGTACCCAAAGTTGCATCTGATGGATAGGCACCGTTGCTAAACGGTAGGGCGTAGGCCGTGACGGCAACGCCGTCGCTGCCGGCTGTTGAGCTGCCTCTGTTGTCTCTGCTAGCCACAATTAGCGTAGGCCATTCTGACTCGCCCTGACGCATGCCAAGACGAGCGTGAACATTGCGAATTGCTCCAATTTGCTTAAGGCTATTGCCCTGGTTTTCTAAAATCAGCAGCGTGCATCCCTCAAATGTACACACGCTGGGATCGTCTTTGATATAAACGACGGCATCTTGGCGTCCGTCTCCGTTTAGGTCCTGCTGGGCAATAGACAGACGGCTGTGAAAAATGCTGCCGCCCTGGGATTCTATATATCGCTCAGCGGCTCTGGAAGCATTGTTGCTGAGAGCTTTGCTATCCATCTCTCTACAGCCTGCCAGACAAAGCAGTCCTAGAGGCAGTAAAAAACAGACTTTTTTCATCAGAAACTATAGACTTCCATCCGCATCATCCTCAGATTACCCACGCAGGCCATTAATTCTGCACGGGCGCGATCGCGTCGGTAAGAGGGAACGCGTTAATATTCTTCTGGTAGGGACGTGGTTTTTATCATTATCAATGTCATAGCTATCAGTTGAGATATGAATTTAGCAGCCTGTGCAAAGGTTCGTAAAAAACTCTGGAGCCGGGCTACGCGTCAAATTGCTAATAATGCCAGTTATCCCAGTGATATACGGTGCCGTCAGCAATCTGACCAAAGCGACAGAGGCTTTTAAGGGTTTCCCAAGGCGGGTACGTCGGCAAGATGTTGATTTCCTTAAAAATTGAAAACTTTGCCCTAGTGGATCAGCTTATGCTTCAGCTCAACGGGGGCTTAAATGTGCTGACCGGGGAAACCGGGGCGGGTAAATCGATTATCTTAGATGCGATTGATGCGGTACTGGGCGGTAAGGCCAGTAATCGCCTCATCCGTAGCGGCGAAAAAAAAGCGCTGCTGGAAGCCACCTTTGCGCTCAACGATAGCCTGCGGGCCTGGGTCGAAGCTCAAAAAGCCGATATTCCTCTAGATCAGCACCTAGTTTGTACCCGGGAACTCACCGTCAGCAAAGGCTCAGTGCGGAGTCGCTCCAAGCTCAATGGTATAGCGGTAAATAAGCCCCAAATCGAAGATTTGCGGCGACTGTTAGTAGAAATTACGGCCCAGGGACAAACCCTACAGCTCGGCACTCCCAGCCTACAGCTCGACTGGCTAGACGGCTATGGCGGTAAACCTTCGATCAAACAGCGTCAGACGGTAGCTGAGTCCTATGCGGCAGCGATCGCCGCCCAAAAAGCTCTTGACCGCCGTCGCAAGGCCGAGCAGCAGCGCCTACAGCAGCTCGATTTGTTTGAATATCAGTGTCAAGAGTTAAGCAGCGCCAATTTGGGTGAGCCCGACGAACTAGAGCAACTGCAGCAGGAACACCAGCGGCTGGGCCATGCCGTTGAGCTGCAGCAGCAGAGCTACCAGGTGTATCAGATTTTGTATGAAAATGACGGCGGCGGCTCGGCCTGCGCCGATATGCTGGGAACCGCCCAAGGCATTCTCAGCGATATGATGCGCTATGACTCAGAAGTAGAACCGATTGTAGGGTTAGTTGGGGAGGCGATCGCCCAAATTGAGGAAGCCGGTCGGCTGATTAACGCCTATGGTGAAGGGGTCGAAACCGATCCCCAGCGCCTGCAAGAAGTCGATCAGCGTATTA
Source organism: Cyanobacteria bacterium P01_H01_bin.119 (assembly GCA_039177155.1). Lineage (GTDB taxonomy): Bacteria > Cyanobacteriota > Cyanobacteriia > Phormidesmidales > Phormidesmidaceae > JBCBZT01. The sequence continues at coordinate 10,689 of JBCDFX010000007.1, read as the reverse complement.
GCCAGCTTAAGCAACTCTGTCGTAAATACGGCAGAGATCTGCCCGATTTGATTACCTACTATGAAGAAATTCAGACTTCTTTAGACGTGCTTAACGGCGACGGTCAGTCTATTGAAGAGCTAGAGCAAACGGCCCACGACACCCATCAGGCACTGGTCGATGCCTGCGCCACCCTGACCAAACAGCGCCAAAAAACCGCCAAGAGGTTAGAAACGCGCCTTGTCGAAGAACTTAAGCCGCTGGCCATGGACCGGGTCCAGTTTAAGGTTAAAATTCAACCTTGCCCGCCCAATGCCACCGGAGCCGACCAAATTCAGTTTTTGTTTAGCCCCAATCCCGGTGAGCCACTACAGCCCTTGGCAGAAACTGCATCCGGAGGGGAGATGAGCCGCTTCTTACTGGCGCTGAAAGCCTGCTTCTCTAAAGTCGATGCGGTCAATACTCTAGTGTTTGATGAAATTGACGTGGGGGTATCCGGGCGGGTCGCACAGGCGATCGCCGAAAAACTTCATCATCTGGGTCGTCAGCACCAGGTTCTCTGCGTCACCCACCAGCCCATTGTGGCGGCAATGGCCGATGCCCATTTCCACGTCGGTAAACACGTGGTAGAAGAGAGCTTGTCTTCAGAACCCTCCTCCAAGACGCCCAAAACCAAAAGAAATAGAGCTACTGGCGCAGAAACTGTCCGCACCGTAGTGAGAGTTGATGCCCTCTCCGAAGACGATCGACGCAAAGAGCTAGCCCAGCTTGCCGGAGGGCAGTCCCATCAAGAAGCGATCGCCTTTGCTGAATCCTTACTCTCTCAGGCTGCTTCCATTCGCCAAGCCGGTTAATATCGCCTTATTTCAAGTCTCCCAATCCCCTAAACTAATGAGGCCCGCCCGTCTCTACCCTTCTTCCCTGCCTCTGTAATCTTCACTATGACCTTGCTATTGGCTGCTGAAGCCGCTCTAGAAAGCCCCGCCATTGAAGAAAATTTGCGCCAGTTTTTGCTAGTGCTCTCCGTGTCTTTGGGGGTAGCGACGCTCTCCCGCGCTCTAAGCTGGCTGCGCAGTATCCCCTACACCCTATTGCTGTTGCTGGTGGGGCTGGGACTGGCGGTACTGGATGTACGGCTTATTAACCTCTCCCCAGAGCTAATTTTATTTATCTTTTTGCCGCCGCTGCTGTTTGAAGCAGCCTGGAATATCAAATGGCGCAACCTAAAGCGTGATGCGCTGCCTATTTTAATGTACGCGGTTATCGGCGTCGTGATTTGCGTTGGCGGGCTAGTCCTTGGGCTAGGCACTTTCGGCGTGACCGCGCTGGCAACGGCTTTGCTGGTGGGGGCAAGTCTGTCGGCAACCGATCCTGTATCCGTAGTTGCTCTGTTTCGAGAACTGGGGGTAGATAAGCGCCTCACTACTCTAATGGAGGGAGAAAGCCTCTTTAATGACGGAGTAGCGGTAGTTGCCTTTAATCTTCTGCTGGGTATTGCGCTAGGCGTCGATAAATTTGACGTTTCCGTAACCCTGGCCCGATTCCTAGTGTTTGTTGGCGTCGGCGTCAGCATGGGCGGGCTGATTGGTTTCGGCATTTCCTTTTTAACCCAGCGGTTTGATTTGCCCTTAGTAGAGCAGTCCCTAACCCTGGTGTCAGCCTACGGCACCTACCTAGTGGCCGAGGAACTGGGCGGCTCTGGAGTGATTGCCGTTGTGACAACTGGGCTAGTTTTGGGCAACTTTGGCTCTCGTATTGGTATGAACCCTCGGACCCGGCTAGTGGTATCGGAGTTTTGGGAGTTTTTGGCCTTTTTTGTTAACTCCATTGTATTTTTGCTGATTGGTGATCAGGTAAATTTCGATAATCTAGCCGATTATATCGACTCCATTGCCGTCGCCATTGCCATTTTGATTGTGACGCGGGCCATCAGCATTTACGGTTTGGGTTGGCTAAGCAACCGGCTAACAAGCGAAACTGATATTTCCATCAAAGGGCAAACCGTTCTGTGGTGGGGCGGCCTAAGAGGGTCGGTGTCCGTGGCCTTAGCACTAAGCGTACCGGAAGCTTTTCCCGAACGAGAAGAGGTGATTGCCATAGTGTTTGGGGTTATGCTGTTTACGCTGCTGGTCCAGGGGCTGACGACCAAACCCCTGTTGGAAACTCTAGGCTTGCTCACCGATCAACCGCTGCGGCAGGAGTATAGCCAGCAGGTGGCGCGACGAGTGGCGCTCAACCGAGTGCTCGATCGCTTAAAGGAGCTTAATCAGCAGCAGGAGATTGATCCAGAGTTTTGCAGCTATCAAATGGCGCTGGTCGAAGGACAACTGGAAGAGGTGCAAAATGCGATCGCAAAGCTAGAAGGTCGCCATCCCGAAATTCGCGATTTTGCGGCAGAGCAACTGAGAGAAGAGCTGGTTGCTATCGAATCAGATACCTACGCGGAATTTATCCGCGCTGGTCAGCTAAAAGATGAGCTCTCGCCGCTTCTGCAAAATGTTCTGCCAGAAGCTACAGGGATTTAGAAACCGTCATGTTGCCAAGATTTAGGCATAGATTAGGCTGGATAAGCATCAGTGCGATCGCGTTTTTAATTTGCATTGCTATTGCTGTTGCGCCCCAGCGGTCTTCAGCTCCAGCTAGTCAAAAGCTATCTCTAACGGCAACAGCGGCGATCGCTTCTCCAGCAGCCCTCGCCCAAGCTCAGCCTATGGTCAGCCGCGATCGCCTGCTGACCCATCTCAATGCCCTGGCCTTTCCTCGCTTTAACGCTCAAGAGCGCGACCGAGTTCGCCAGTACATTATTGATACCCTAACTCGCCTCGGCTGGGATATCCGGCTTGAGCCTTTCCCCAGCGGAATCAATATCATCGCAGAACAGCCAGGCAGCACAGGAGAATCTATCTTAATTTTGGGTGCCCACTACGATACAGTTCAGAATTCTCCGGGAGCCGATGACAATGCTAGCGCCCTTGCCGTTTTGCTAGAAACCGCTCGCCTATTTGCCAACGCCGACCCTGCAGCCTCTCTTAGGTTGGTGTTTCTCGATCAGGAAGAACAAGGGCTGGTTGGCAGCCGTTTCTACGCAAGTCAACCGGCCAATTTGGCGGGCGTAAGAGGCGCAATTATTTTGGATATGGTGGGCTACACTTGCAGCCAGCCCGGTTGCCAAACTTATCCACCAGGGCTACCCATCACACCGCCCAGCGATCGCGGCGATTTTATTGGTATTGTCAGCGACTCTCTTGAGCTACTATCAGCGTTTGAGACCGTCAACTCGGAGCGATCGCCGCCGGCTTTTCTGCTGCCTATTTCGCTTTCAGATGAAAATATCCCGCTAGACCTGCTGCGCAGCGACCACGTTCCATTTTGGCAACAGGGCATTAGCGCTGTGTTAATTACCGATACAGCAAACTTCCGTAACCCTCATTACCACCAACCCACAGACACCGTTGAAACACTAAATCTAGAATTTTTGACGGCGATTAGTCAGAGAATCTTAGAACTCATCGCGCAAATTCTTCGCGATTAACTGCTTCAATTCAGAGCAGGATTATCACACTCATCCCCCTCAAAGTTTTTGAGTCCACCCAGAAGATTAGAAACTACAACACAGCGTTGAGCGGAACCAGAGGTTGGAGAGACACTAATAACGAAGGGGACTTCTGAATTATCCACGTCAACTACACCTTCATAGTTGAAAGTAACAGTTGTAACAGTAGAGCTCCACCCTCCTGGGGTGCTTGCAAGTGTAGAAAGCTGTAAATAATTCTCATTTATGTTGCCGTTACCAAGCTGAATTACATCGCTATTAGCAATATTTGTCGGATCTGGAGCAACCCTGACAGTAGGAATTGAAGCTGTTGTATCGACAATGATTGTTCTAGATGCACGATTTTGCTGTGCATCTGTTTGTATACGCTTTATAGTTTGGAATAGATCACTACGGACGGAATTCATTCTTTGTCGATCCATAAACGCTAGCCAACCAGGAGCAGCAATTCCGGCTAAAACGGCGATGATAATCACCACCACCAGCATTTCAATCAAAGTAAATCCGGTTTCAGACTGGACTGGATATGACCGTTTTGTAAGTAACGTTTTGAGATTCATGGATTTACTTTCATCTAGGCTGGATAATCGAAGCAGGATATTTCAATTTGGCTAGACCAATGTTTCAAACGTGAAAAATTGCTGAGACAATCATCATCAAACTCTTATTCAGGGCGTTTGTCTAGTACGCCCCGAACCTGAACCCGAGTTTCTAATGTTGGATTATCAACTTCTTCATTGCGAGAGTTAATTAAACCATCGCGGCCATCTAAAGCGTTACCTCGTAAAAATAAATAGATATCTTGATTAATATTTCCACCATTAGCTCCCAAATTATCTGGGGCACATACAAAGAAGCTAGTAACATTTACGTCGGCAGGCGATCGCGTATAATTTGCGCCTAGCCCATTGCAATCCTGTACGTTCGCAACTGTTGCAGTTGAAGCATCAATATAGTCTACTAGTACCGGTGATTGTCCAGCTGTTGTACCAGTTGCAGACCATCCTCTAAAGCTGGTTCCGCCAAAGGTTGGATCGTCGTATCCAGAGGTTGGGTTCAGATCATTCATACTGGTAAAACTGCTGATATTTTGGTATCTAGGCAATTCATAGCGAACAATTCGGGATGGACCTTCCCAGAGGGTTGTTCCATTGTTGGGCACCAGATAATACACCACTAAGGAATAGGTATATTGCCGTAATTTTAGAACATTACACTCGTCTTCTCGAGAAGAGGGTGTAGAACAAAAGGAAGTACCACTATTTAACCGCTGAACAGCACTATCTGGTAGTGGATCAGGTCGCCAGAACGCCAAGACTGGTATTCCATTTGCGGGTCCATCAGTAATCTGACTAGAAACGCTAGTAGCTGTGGAATAGACATAAACAGCTTCCTGCACATCATCAGATATATATGCCATTGCCCGTTGGATATCTTGCTGAGTCTGATTGAGTACAAATTCTCGGCGATCGAGCTGCAGCATTTCTACAACCAGGAACAAAAGACCTGACACCACTAAGGCGGCAATAATAATTGCGACTAAAAGTTCTATAAGAGTAAATCCGCCCTTGCCGTTTTTATCAGATTTTAATAGTAGCAACCGATAAAGCCAAATTCGAAGGTGCCGAGATGCCATGGGCCTAAATAAAGTAGTAAAGGTCAGTGCTAAAAAGGATTAATTCACATGGCTGCAAATTACGATTGACAATCAATTACAATCGAGATCTACAGGTGCGGATGCTGATGGTGATGAACTTGTAAACTCGTAATATCCACAGTAAGATTCTGACGTGTCCGCACTTGCTACGGTGGTATAAACCGTTGCCAAAGGCAGCCTGCCCCGTTCGCCTTCACCACCAGTAGTACCGATGCGTGCTTCATCAATATCTAAGGTTCCTGCGCCGCCGTTTTGAATGGCAACAGCGTCGTAAACCCGAACACCTACAGTAAATGCAATCGGTAAATCACTATTGTTAAGCTGACCTGGTGTTCTGAAAATCTGAATACCAAAGTCATTATCGCCGTCACCGTCAATGTCAACCGCACGAGCAGTTGTTGTACCGACAGTTGAATATGTTGCTGTTGAGGCCGCAAGACTACCTGCTGTTGGACCAGTGTACGTAGCTGTATCAGTTTCAGAAGTTAAAGTCGTCACTGATGCGGGCAAATCATCAAGAGTATAGTTGCCACGTTCCAGAGTAGTCCTGATGGCGTTAATTTCAGCTTGAGCAACTTCAATGGCTTGCTCAGCTTTTTGGCTTTGAACCCGTGTTGCAACGGCAATGACAAGTGCTGGAGTCACACTTCCCGCAACAAAAGCTATAAGTATTAACGCAACTAAACATTCAACCAGCGTAAGCCCCTGCTCCTGACCATTATCGTCTGCCATAAATCGACTGAGAGACGCATTACAGAGCGCTCCTAGGCGCTGATGAAGCTGTCTAGCAAACATTGGTGCAATCTCCATAAGGATGACAAATATCTAAGCTTTATTTACAGCCCATAGTCCGTCGCGCATTCAGCCGCTGTAAGAGCGGGGTCAGCAGGATTTGTTCCGTCAACCTTGGCACAACGCAGCAAGGTCATATATGGATCATCTACAGGTAGCTCCCGATAGTACTCACTCCGAGGCGAACCCGTCTCAACGAAGCGGCTAGAGATAGGACCGGGGGGTTGATACTGCAAGGCCACATCGTACCCCCAGCGTCGATCGGGCGGGTTGTAATGCACATTCCAGCTTTTAGAACTGGCAGTACCATCTCTAGACTCTAGATATTCTTGCTCAAACTCTCCTGTTGCAGAGGTGCTGAAATTGAGTTGGAATAGAGCCCCAGAGATATAGAGTGGAACACGGTTTGCAGCCGTTCCCCAGAATTCCAGCAGTCGAGGGAAGTTTTCGAGCCCGCCGTAGTATTGATCTTTCCGACCGGGGTTAATACCGCTGATGATTACTGCATTAACGCGAGTTGCCGTGGCAGGGATTTGATTGTACTGACGGCGATCCTTTAAGAAATTATTCGCTTCTTTGTAGTATCCAATACGTTGGTATTCTCCACTCGTAACATCAGTCTGAACGCCAACGTCGCCTGGATTTGAATAAGACTTAAAGTAGTCTCCTGTACTAGGAACTAAAACAGGTGATCTTCGATCTGCGGCCGCCGCGCTGTCCTCAAAAGGATTTTCTCTGTTCCATCGGTCTTTGGTAAACCTCCCTGCATTGGCCGCGGTGAAGTAAAGCCGATTCTGATTGTAATAGGAAGACTGTCCAGATCCCTGAACCTCAACACTCGGCTCAATGAATGTGTCTTCAATAGAACCATCTTTGAACTCAGTAGAGAGAATAGTGACGGCGTCCGCCAGTATTTCGGAGGGTCTCCAATTATCCTGAGTCAGGTCAGCGAAATTAGCTGTGTTTAGAACGTCTCGATCTTTATAGAACGGTAAACCGTAGTCTGCTCCATCTTGGATCAAAGCCGTAAATTCTTGCAGTTCTGCGGAGCCAGTCGTATGTAAGTTGAAGTCCCCATAAACGTAGACTGTATTGTCGGTAATAAAGGTCATTCCGACGTTTCTGGTCTTTGCGTCACTCAAATCAGTACCATTCTTTAAGCGGAAACCATAGGCTCGTCGGAACGGATCTGGAGTAAAGTCGACAGGCTTAGGACTGACCTTAGTTGTTGGATTACGAGGTGGATCTTGAGGATCGGTAACGATAACACGGCAAGTATTATTGTCAATTTCTGCGGCTGAATCACAATCCCCCCAGGCACCATCATCTGGCCGTTCAATAGCGTCCTCTCGCATAGCATCTTCACGGAAGGCATAAACAATGCCTTGGGCGCCGCTGTTGGTATCTGCTGGAACCCAGTCATCGCCACTGTACTGATTTTTAGTCAATAGTTCTAAATCGACGTCCAGCACCCTTAGGCTCATATTTTCACGCCCATCGAACATACCTTTGTCAGCGAATGGAACCTTGTACAAAGTACCGGCGTAGTCAATACGAATGGCTTCTGAGTCTAAATCTGCAGGAGAAGCATCTATAAATCCAGTGCCATCAATGGGGCTCACGCTTGCTACAGGCAGCGTCCAGTCATCCACTGATGGATTAGAACTATCGATATCTAGTGGCTGCAGTTCAACGTTCCCCAGATTGACAGCTTGGAAAGCAGTTGCACCACCCCCGACGGCCGTCTGAACCTGACCATTACTGACATATTTTGAGCCGGAGCCATCGTCTAGGCCATGATCGACCAGCGGAAATACGTAGTATAAGGCTGGGTAGCGGACTTGATAAATATTATTTGCAGTGTCTTCTTCAGTGGGTGGACAAAGTGCAATCGCCAAACTAAAGCGATCTGCCTCGTCACTAACACCAGAAAACTCTGCGTTGGGATCGCACATCGCTGGGTAAGGAGCATTAGCGGCGTAAGGTGCACTGGCAGTTGCGCTAAATGGGTAATTTGTTGAAAGCTCTACTGCAAATCCATTGGTACGATCGCGCTGCACCTGGTACCACTGAGAGGCGGCAACAAAATACTCCATTAATTGGGCTTTAGTATATGTTCCATCAATCAAACCATTTGGATCATCCAAAGCACCCATCCACTCTTCTAAAGACCTTTTGGGAGCATCTGCCAAAGTAAAAGTCGGGAAATTCGCGTTGTCGATAACTCGGTCAGTAAGTTGCTCACCCAATTCGGCCTGAATCGCTTGCACCGTTGGCACCGATGGCGTGCCTGAGGCAACACCGTTAACTTCCTTATCCAGCGTTTGGATGTTGTAGGCTAACATCCCCAAAGTACATGCCGAAGATTCACGAGTAGAAACATCAGCAGCACTGGCGCTTAGCATGCCTCGCTCAAGGATAGAAAAGTCCCCCCACATTGACATAAACGGGGCCGGATGGACTTCACTATCTTCGGCGGGTGGAAACGATGGTGAGCCACCTTCCGGATCACCCGCAAACGTTGCCAAATTCTTAAGCGCTTTACCGACTTCTGCATCAGTTATGTCTGGTGGGGAAAACTCCCATCCATTTGTACCTTTACCAGACAGAAAATCGACCTTGAGATTGCCGCTGCCGGAAGTATAGAGTCCAAAAGTTCGACTATTAGCAATAGTAGCCTGTGTACCAGGGTGGGCCGTTAGTGCTACACAGGCTACTGGTGTGCCGGCAGCATTCTTGTAGTGATAGATAACCATGCCCTGTACGGCAGCCAAATTGTCGCGCAGCGTGTTGAACTGCAGCATCTCATGAAGACCAGGCTTGAAAGAACCACCAGCACCTGGTCCGGCCACCTGATAGCTGGTGCCTGTTGGATCAACAGCACCTGTAGCAGCATTAACAGTGGGGTACAGCGGGTCATTGTCACCGCGCCAACCAAAGGCATTACCTAGTTCAAGACGTTGCCCAACAATCAGACGTAAACCGGTAGCAATTGCCCGCCTTTCCCAGTAACCATCTGCACCAGTTGTTGCGTTTGTGAGGGCGGAATTTCCTGTGATATTTTGCCCTAAAGAAGTTCCTGCATCAGCCATGCTTGCAGTACTGCCGTACCTCGGCTTTGGCCCCCAACGATTATCAGCCCGATAAAAATCATCTAGGTTAGGAACTCTTGGATCATTATCGTTTAGTACTCGCTGTCCAATAATGCTGTTCTCATAGCCTGGCCGACGCTCCCAGCTAGAACCTCCCGGTTGAACGTTATGTTCCAAAACCTCTTCTGTGAAAAGCGCAACTGGATTCAAGCCTACGGATACAGGAGGTAAGCTAAAAGCATTACGCTTTACAGAACTTTTATCACCGTTGTATAGACCCACCTTTCTGTTGTCAGCGTTGCTTGCTGCAGCGTTGTCCTCAAATGGAATGGCTGGTGTGTCATCGGTGTCGAAGACATGTATTGCTGGCATTAGAGCCAGTTCAGCATCTGTATCTCCTGTGGATTTATAGCCATCGTAATTACCATTAACTAGCTGCCCCTGGAAAGCTGGACGACCGCTCCCACCCACGGCATCAGAACCTGCATCTGCTTCACGCATTGTCATTTCGGAAGCAGGCTCGTTGTAAAGACAAGAGTGATCGGAGCTGATCATATGCATCTTAAAAGGACCATTAAAGAAAAAGCTCCCTTCCGTATGCATCGCTCCATTCCAATTAAATGTGGAAGTGGACTCTGGATCAGCAATCATGTCATAGCGGAACCAAGCCCCCCACTTGTTACCCCGTTCAGCCCGCCTAGACTGTTGAAACTCCAGCGTCTCAACGGTTCTGTTAACTGGATTACCATTTACCGCAAGCACATCAACCTGAAAGTTTTTTTCCAGGTCGGAGTTACTGCTGCCTACCACTTGCCATCCTCCTTCGGGTGCTCGCGCTGAAGCACATTGGGTGCCTGCTTCAGTAGTATTGATAGGACCAGTGCGAGTAACTAATGATTTGGCCTTACTAAGATTGGGAGTATCGGTAATGCTATATGTTGTCCCTCCCAAATCTTGCTGATCGTCTAGTAGTACCGAATAAACGACATACTCGGTCGGATCAATTGTGCCGTCCCCATTAATATCAGAAGGGAATGACCAAGCATTGTCATCATTACCGTCGTTGTTAATATCCAGTCGAGTCTCATCTGGCAGTGTGTAGGGATCTGTTGTGACCCCTGTTCCTAGCGGAGTTACAGACACACTGTTATATGAAGTGTTAAGTAACATCCCAATAAGCTGATCGCTAGGAGGCACTCCAGTCATACGGGTGTCTTGCTGAAATAAGTACTCAAGCTTCGCCTTAGCTCTGTCAATTGCAGGTGTTGCCGAGTTGTTGATTACCTGTTGTTCACGCTTGGCAATCGCTTGCTCACTCCGACTAAAGGACCGGTACGTCATAGCACCAACAGTTAGAGTCACCATCAAGAGCAATAACGTCGCTGTTGGCAGCACAAACCCGGCTGTAGAGGTTGAGGGCCTGCGCCAAAATCCGTAAAGGTTTCGCAACAACCAAGTAAAAAAGCCTTTTGTCAGCCAATTCCAGAGCTGACGCGCTTGGCGAGGTAGCTTTTGAACTGCCCTGATCAATTTGCGGGTTGACATAGCTGCCTTCCTTTAACGGAATGATGAAAAACAAGGATACCGAACAAAAATTACCAGTAGAACCTAATTTT
>JBCDFX010000006.1:0-27294 GCA_039177155.1 Cyanobacteria bacterium P01_H01_bin.119 | reverse complement strand
GCATAAATCCATCCGGACACTGGGCAATAGTCTTGCAGTAAGCCCACCATGACCGAATAATAGGGTCGATGATGAATATAGTCTTCAGTGCCGTCGATAGGATCGATCAACCAGAGGCTGTCAGGGTCGGTTTGAAACGCCGAGAAGGAGCTTGGGTTTTCTTCTGAAATCACCCCGTCAGTTGGAAAAGCCCCGCCGATTGCGGCGGAGAGCTGTGCATCAAGCTGGCGATCCACTTCGGTTACATAGTCATCTGTTCCTTTTTCAAATACGGCAAATGACTGTTTGGCGCTTTTCAGGGCGCGATCGCCGGCCGTCACTATCGCCTGGCAAAGCTGCTCGCGCTGTTGAGAAGAAAAAGACAACATCCAAAGAGAGTTAACGTTACACCCATATAGCCTAAAGCTTTTGATGCAAACAATTTGACTTATACAAAAAATGGGCCAGCGCTACGGCTGACCCAGTGCATATATGGGAACGCGTAACAATAAGAACGCGTCAGCCTTACTGAAGAACCAGCTTGACGTTGGCATTCTGCAAGCCAGGGCGCTTCACCTCGGAGAGGGTCTTATTGACAGCGTACTTTTGGTTGATCGAGTTGATTAGCTCAGTTTGGTTATGCTTTTTAGCAACGCCCCAAAGGTCAGCAATCAAATCGAAGGAGCCATCAGCATTGCGAGACCAGCCCAGGTCATACTCGCCGTCGAGCACAGCAACGATGTCAGCACGAACCCGCTGACCGTTGTAACCCCGAACATCAGCATCGTTCTTAATATTGATGCCCAAGTCGCGCAAAGAAGACTGAAGCACAGCAGAATCGGTGATCTTGGTGCGCAAAGTACTAAAGTGAGACATTCGATTTTCCTCCTGTGGGGAAATTGAGAGTTAACGAGTTATGGGTGTGAACTGCAAATTATTCAGTTGTGGGTTCAAACTGCTAGCTAAAGCTAGCCCTTCTTCCTGTTGGGAGCAGGAAAGAAAGCCTGTTACGATTCCATGCGCTGATATTCAGCCATGGAAGATGCCGCAGGACGCGCACGCTGCCTGGCCCAGTCCCGTAGGGCCGTCACTTGCTCATTCATCGTTTTAGACAGCGGCAGGGTCGCCCGAATCGAGGCAATAATATCTAGCTGGGTAAATTCACGCCCTTGAGCAAAGGCTTCATACATTGCGGAGACCAGTCCTTGCTCAATTTCAGCTCCAGAGAAGCCCTCACAAACCTTGGTAAGTTGATCTAAATCGAACCGAGAAATATCCCGTCGGCGTTTGTTAAGGTGAATCTTGAAAATTTCTTTGCGCTCTTCGGCATTGGGCAAGTCAACAAAGAAAATTTCATCAAATCGCCCTTTCCGTAAAAATTCTCCTGGCAGGCGCTCCACTCGGTTGGCCGTTGCCATCACAAAAACCGGAGAAGTTTTTTCCTGCATCCAGGTCAAAAACGAACCAAAGATTCGGCTGGAAGTGCCACCGTCTGAGTCAGCTGAGCCTGCGCTGCCCGCAAATGCTTTGTCAATTTCGTCAATAAATAAAATAGCTGGTGAAATAGATTCAGCTGTTTTCAGAGCGTTGCGTAAATTAGCCTCGGAGCGACCCACCGTTGAGCCATCGTAAACCCGTCCCATGTCTAATCGCAGCAGGGGCAAACCCCACAGCCGAGCAGTCGTTTTGGCGATTAGTGACTTGCCGCAGCCTGGGACTCCCAAAATCAACATGCCTTTGGGCTGGGGGAGACCATATTCTCGGGCTCGCTCGGTAAAGGCATTGGAGCGCTGGCAAAGCCAATGCTTAAGCTCCTCCAAGCCACCGACCGAATCTAGGGTTTCATCGTCCTCCATATACTCTAAAATGCCGTTGCGACGGATTAGCTGCTGCTTCTCAGACAGGACGATACCCACTTCGGACTCGGTTAGGCGACCCGAAATCACCTGGGCTTTGCGATAGACCTTCTCCGCTTCATCACGAGTGAGCCCTAGGGCAGCCTTTAACAACTTCTCACGATTCTCTACGGAGATAGCCGCACTGCGGCTTTGCTTGAGATGCTGGCTAAGCACCTGATTGAGCTCGTCCATCGTGGGCAAAGGATAGTCTAAAACGACAATCTCTTTCTCAAGCTCAATCGGAACTTCCTGCACAGGAGACATCAAAATAATTGTCTTTTGAGTTTGTTTGAAGCTGGCGATCGCATCCCGTAAACACCGGGTCACCGCAGGAGAATCTCGAAAAGGATGTAAATCTTTAAAGACATAAATTCCAGCAGAGCCTTGCCCAGGATCTTGCTTTGGTTCCCTATGACGAATCACCCACTCGACAGCCGCTTCGGGCGAAACTGTGTTGTTGTGCTGGGGCGTATTTCTGGCCTGTCCATATTCAACAATCCCGTGGGTCATGGTCCAAAGGTAAACACGCCGCTGCGGTCGGTACTGACGCGCAATATCAGCGATAGTTTGCTCAGCACGCTCTTCCTCGAAGGTTACGAGATAAATGAGCGGATATTGGGCTTTGACCAGAACTTCGAGTTGTTCTTTCATTTCCACCGCTCCATAAAGCCGATAACTTTGGCTAACCTAACGGGTTATGCCAACTAAAACCGATAAATAGACTTCAGTTGTGCTGCTTTAATACCTGTTTATCTAACAAGGAACCAGTTCGCCGTGAGTTGCACCATCCTCATCTTCTGGAGACTGAACATTCTCGGTTAACCGCTTGACTGAATCTGAACGCAGCTCAAGACTATCGTCAGCCAAAACGCAGGCCTGTGAACTGACGGAAATTAACTGAGAATCTTTCAAAACAACGGAAGTAGCACATGATGGACAATTATGAACCTGATGAGTCTCGCCGTATTGACCGACAGACTCAACTAGATCAGAGTGCTCAAAATAAAACCCAATGGCACGTTCAGCAATAGCAGACATCGCATCACCATCTAAGGCAGATTGAATTCTGAGTTTGCGATGCAGGTCGGGTGGCAGGTACAGTGTGACCTTTTGCTTATCTGACATTTCTCTCTCACTTAGGTTTACCCGGGTATAGGTGTCAATGTACTAACCCCATAGAAAGCTGTCAAGACGTTTTGACGCTTTGACGTCAATTGCGAAACATTTGTTCACAAAGCCATGGCTGCAAAGTTTTTGACTGTGACGAATAAGCACCGGGTTCTGCCAGGTTATACAAAGATTAACAGCGGTATAAGATTTGCGTTGGATCCGGTACGCTTTGAAAGCCTAGGGATTGGGCGCATCACCAAAGTTCAAATTAGAAAGAGTAAACGTCTCAGGAATCCGTTCAGAAATCCGTCGTTAATCAGTGGTTGATGCTGGGAATGATTGATCTATTCCAAATTGGAAATCGAGGCTATCTATTTGACAGCGTTTAGCCGTGTCTGGCTATTCTGAGTTGCTGCAGGCTGCTGCGGGCCGCTTTGTGAGCAAAATTAGCGGTGCGATCGCATCCTGCATCGGCGCTCTGGCTAAATCGTACCCTTAGCTGGGTGTTATCGGGCTTTAACTATGTGATTGACGGGCCACTGCTGTGGCTAAGGGCCGCTGTTGAGAGCACTCTGTGTTGCTAACGATTCTTGTTTGGCGTTTTGTTTGACGTATTCGGTATGGCCGAGTTTATGCAATTTGTCTCGGATTTATTGACGGTTTCTCAATCTTTGCAGTGTCAGACCCTGGCTCTAGGGCATGAGCCTGACTGTCAACCTCTACTGCAGCAGATGGTGGTCAGGAAGTATGAATCGGTGGTATCCACAGCGACTGACCTGCTGGCAGAAGTTTCTGATTCTGCCAGTATCTGGTACCTACGAGGCGATGCTTTAGCTCATTTAGGCCGCTATGGCGAAGCGATCGATAGCTTTACTCAAACCCTGCGCTACTGCCCTCACGCCAAGGAAGCGCTGGCATTTCAAGCGGTTTGTTGGATCCATCTGACAGACTATGAGCGCGCGCTAGCCTGCTGCGATCGCGCTTTAGACATTGACTCAGCACACGCCCAGGCTTGGATTTTTCGAGGTGTTGCGCTGCACCGGTTGGGGCGCTATCGTGAAGCCTACCGCTGCTATGACCGGGCAACGGCGAATGACGCTCGCCCTTGGTGGCAGCGGTTGCCGGGGCAATCTAATCGCTGATGGGTTATTGCTAAATCGTTCATTGATGGGCCAGCTACCGATGGGCAAATCACAATACACAGTCACTGATGACCAGTTTTGGTCAATGTCGAACAGGCTCGAGGATAGGACCGCAAGCTGAAAAAATAAAACATTTGATCTATTCTGAGCATGGAGCAAGTGGAATGCTGCTGTGGCATTTCCGTCCCTTGCACACCTGAATAGACACGGCAGGGTGCTGACCCAGTAGGTAACTGATGGCTGAGCTTTCTTTTCCGTCCCTTGAGCAATCGCTAAAGCATTTTTTTGGCTACGACCAGTTTCGGTTGGGCCAGCGGCAGGTTATAGAGGAGATTTTGGCCAATCGAGATGGGCTGGTCGTGATGCCAACGGGCGGCGGCAAATCTCTGTGCTACCAACTGCCTGCCCTACTCAAGTTGGGAATTACGGTTGTAGTCTCACCGCTGATTGCGCTCATGCAAGATCAGGTGGAGGCACTCCAGGATAATGGCATTGCGGCGACCTTTTTGAACAGCACGCTGCCCGCTGCAGAGGCGCGATCGCGGCTAGCCCGCTCGATGAGCGGGGAAATTAAGCTACTTTACATCGCGCCGGAGCGCCTGCTGAGCAATAGCTTTTTACCGCTGCTAGAGCAGCTCCATCAGCAGGTGGGCATTGCTGCCTTCGCCATTGATGAGGCCCACTGTGTTTCTGAGTGGGGCCACGATTTTCGGCCAGAATATCGCCAGCTTTTTGTGCTGCGCCAGCGCTATCCCACAGTGCCAGTGGTGGCACTCACGGCTACCGCCACCGAGCGCGTGCGCCAGGATATTATCGCCCAGCTTAATCTGCAGTTGCCGGGCATCCATGTTGCCAGCTTTAATCGGCCCAATCTTTACTATGAAGTGGCAGCTAAGGAAAAACGACCCTACGGACAACTGCTGAGTAAAATTCGACAGCAGTCGGGATCGGGCATTGTTTATTGCCTAAGCCGTAAGCGAGTGGATGAGGTGGCGTTTCGGCTCCAGCAAGATGGCATCAAAGCGCTGCCCTACCACGCCGGGATGAGCGATCGCGATCGCTCAGAGCACCAGAGTCGCTTTATTCGCGATGATGTGCGGGTGATGGTGGCAACGGTTGCGTTTGGCATGGGCATTAATAAACCCGATGTGCGGTTTGTGATTCACTATGATTTGCCCCGGAGTTTGGAGAGCTACTACCAGGAGTCTGGGCGGGCCGGGCGGGATGGGGAAGCGGCCCAGTGCACTGTGATGTTTGGCTATGGCGATGTGGCAACAGTAGAGTATCTGATTGCCCAAAAGCCCGATCTCCAGGAGCAGCGGATCGCCCGTCAGCAGTTGCGACAGGTGCTGGACTACGCTGAGGGAACGGTGTGTCGCCGGCAAATTCAACTGAGCTATTTTGGCGAGGCGTTTTCTGGCCCCTGCGATCGCTGTGACAACTGCTGCCATCCCACGCCGCTAGAAGATTGGACCATTGAAGCTCAAAAGTTTTTATCCTGCGTGGCTCGCTGCCGGGAGCGATTTGGGATGACCCATATTATCGATGTGCTGCGAGGGTCTAAAAAACAGCGCATCTTGGATCTGAGGCACGACCAGCTCTCAACCTACGGCATCGGCAAAGACCGCAGCGTGGACGAGTGGCGATCGCTGGGGCGATCGCTGCTGCACCAGCGGCTGGTCGATGAAACCACAGACGGGTATCCGGTGCTGAAGCTGAACAGCGCTAGCTGGCAGGTATTACGAAAACAACTTGAGGTTAAGATTGCGGTGCCTGAAAGGACTTGCACCAGCGATACAGGCGGCGATTCAGACCGGAAAATGGCTCAGTCCCGTACGGTGGACTGGCAAGATGCGCCGCCGGAGGCGCTGCTGCTGTTAGGGCGGCTGCGATCGCTGCGTAAGCGACTGGCCGACGATCAGGCTGTTCCGCCCTATGTGGTGTTTGCCGAGTCAAGCCTGCGGCAGATGGCGCTAAATCGGCCTCAAACTCGTGAGCAGTTCGCGGCCATCTCCGGCGTGGGCAGCCGTAAGTTGGCCCAGTACGGTAAGCGTTTTACCGAGGAAATTCGCAGATTTTGCCAAGAGCAAGGGCTATCGCTCGGGGCTGAAGATGCTAGCTTTGCTGCGCCACAACCTGACCCCGCTCCGCGCCGACACGAGTTAAGCAATACCCATTTTGTCACCCTAAAGCTGCATCAGCAGGGCCTTTCTCCGGCTGAAATTGCGGTTGAGCGAGGGTTAAGGCTAGGCACCATTGCCGAGCATTTAGCCCGACTCATTCAGGCCGATCATCCTGTTGATTTAGACGGGCTGGTCGCTCCGGACCGACAGGTTGCTATACGGGCGGCGATCGCCGCCGCCGACTCCACCGCCCTAAGAGATATCCGCGATCGCTTAGGAGACACCTATGACTATCATGAAATTCGGATAGTACGGGGGGAGTGGGAGAAGCAGCATCCTTCTACGGATCAGCATCCTTCTACGGATCAGCTGGCCGCCAGTCCTCAAGGCTAAGGGGTAATCGGCTAGAGCAAAGCTACAGTGCACTAATGGGCCGCACTAGATTAGACCTCTTGTACGAATCCCGATCTAAAAGCTGAAACTCCTGTGATTGCCTTGTGTTTTTCGATTTATGAAAGAGGTCTATTAAGCACGCTAGGGGTGAGCTGAGGTGGCCTCAAGGTAAGCTTTAACTGCGTTAAAAAGCCCCATCTCTAGGGCATCAGCAGTCAGGGCATGACCGATAGAGACCTCTAAAATATTGGGAATTGTCAGAAACTGGGGCAGATTGTCCAAATTTAGATCGTGTCCGGCATTGACCCCAAGTCCTTCCATCTGAGCCACTTTTGCGGCCTCAGCATAGGCCGTAAAATGACGCTCTCCCTGCCCTTCACGGTGAGCCGTGGCGTAGGGTTCGGTGTACAGTTCAATTCGATCGCTCCCAGTTTTGGGCTTTACCAGCAGGATTTGCGCCGGGTCAGGATCCATAAACACGCTGACCCGCGCTCCTAAAGACTGAATTTCTTCAACAATGGGCCGCAGGCGATCGCCGTCTTGGGCCATATTCCAGCCGTGATCTGAGGTGAACTGCTTAGGATCGTCGGGCACCAGGGTGACCTGGTCGGGCTGCACATCTTTGATGATGGCCATAAACTTTGGCTCTAGCGGGTTGCCTTCAATATTGAACTCAATCCCAGGGTGAGCCTTCAGCAACTCGGCCAGTTCATAGACATCACTGCGCCGGATATGGCGCTCATCAGGGCGGGGATGCACTGTTAAGCCGTGGGTCCCGGCGCGAATGCAGGTCTCTGCGGCTTTGGTTACGCTGGGCAGACCGATGGTGCGAGAATTTCGCAGCAGAGCTACTTTATTGAGATTAACGCTAAGGTTGGTCATAGCAGTACTTATCGAGAATCTGGAACAATCTGTGGCCGACAGTGGACACAAGATCTATAGCTTATGTTGAGGCCCTTCCCGCTACTTTTCAAAATGACGACTGTCCGTAAGCGCTGGCGAACTCAACTGCTCCGAAGAGTGAGCACTGTTGGAGCGATCGCCGCAGTTCTAAATATCGCCGTTCTCAATACCGGAATTCTCAATGTCGTAGTCCCTAATGCCATCGTTTCTGATGGAGGCGTTCGTCTTAGCCTAATAGGGCCGCGTCCGGCCTTAGCGCTCCCCCGAGAAGACGTGATCGAGATTTTATCGAGCATCCCCGTCTTTGTTATTTTGCGCGGCAACAATCGATTTGCGACAGGCGCTCTGCAAGCAGATGCCCAGCAATCCCAGATTATGGTGTTTACTCACGCTGCCGATGCTCAAGCCTATTTAGCCAGCCAGCCGGATTTGGCAGCCGATACGGAAGCGCGGGTTATGCCGGTATGGCTTAGCGATCTGTACCAGGGCCAAGGATTAGACAGGCTGGCTTTAATTCCAAATCGAGCGTCGGTGGCAGCCGCCATTGAGCTTGACAGCGCATTTACTCGGGGCGTTCCGCTGTTTGTTGTTAAACGGGGTGACGGCTATGTCGCCGCCCGACAGAACGGTGAAGCTGTTGTTCCCATGTTCTTGGCCCGCAGCGATGTCCAGCCCTTTGCTAGCGCCCTAAGCATCTCAGCGCAGACTGACCCGGTTACTATCAATGTACTGCCGCTGGGGGCTGTTATCCGCACTTTAGAGCAAGGAACCGAACCTGCATTAGGGCAAATTCGTCTATTTCCTGCATCAGAGACAGTTGATTATTTACGCGATCGCCAGTCATAACCCGCCCTGCAACGTACAAGGAAATGCTGCACGTAACTTAAAAGACCGTCAGCCAACAACAGATAACTCCATCACTTTGTGAGCTTCTGTAACGCTTTTCGGTTCATAGCCGACATTGCAGCGGAAAATAACTGTACTGATGGCAGCTAGGCTCCTAACCTTATGCGTATTTTTAATCGACCGCAACCTGTCGAAGGCGAAACCCAAACCAAAATTTTGAACGCAGCGCAAAGGCTATTTGCCCAGCGAGGGTACGGAGGCACCACCACGCGGGATTTGGCCCAGGCAGCAGGGGTCGCCGAAGGCACCTTATTTCGTCACTTTGACAGTAAAAAAGCCATCTTAGTGGAAGTAGCAACCCAGGGATGGGTCGAGATTTTGACCGATTTGCTCACCGAGCTCAGCGAAATGGCGAGCTATAAAGCCGTGGCCCAAGTAATGCGGCGGCGGATGCTGAACTTATCCAAAAACGTGGATATGATGCGAGTTTGCTTTATGGAAGCTCAGTTCCATCCAGAACTCAGGGAAAAAGTTCAATCCGAAGTGATTGAAAAAATGACGGATGTGGCCGAAGCTTTCTTTCAAACCGCTATGGACAGGGGCATTTATCGCCCCATGAACCCAAAGCTGGTAGCCCATATCTTTTTGGGAATGTTTACCGTTGCAGGCTTTAGTCAGCACACGTTTTCAGAAGGCGCTTCGGCCCACGATATGAAGGAACTGGCCGAGACCCTGGCCGATATTTTTCTCAACGGCGTTTTGGTGCACGACTCCACCTGTGCCTGAGTCGGATGTTTGAGTCGGAGCCTATGCTTAATCCACAATACGAACCATACCGGTTTGAATGGCATCAAACAGGCGGTTGATCTGCTGCCGTTCTACATCATCTACCGTGCCGTCGGCCAGAACCGCTGCAGAGAGGAACTGGTATTGGGCATAGGTGATGCAGTGCGCTGCGATGTAGTGATCGACAAGCTGAGCGATATCCAGCTCATTTGCGGCACTGTTGCTGTTGGGTCGGAAGGTCATTGGAAATCATGCCTGCTGATAGATGGTATCGGCCAGGTAGCTTACAGTAGAGAATGCTTCTGGAGCGCTGAGCCTGCAAGCGATCTGATTCGCAGTCTTGCCCCAACCGGACTGATGACTGCTACGGGTGCCCTATCACGATAGATTATAGCGCTGGTCGGAGCGCTCACCGCACATAGGGTGCCATCTGGTATCAAACTGATAACCACCTTAGCCGCGCTGCGATCGCTGTCCGATAAAACCGGCACGGGGTGATGTGGCAACCCGCCAAAAGGTTGGCACGGGTTGCAAGTCAGATGGCTTCTATATCAACGACTCCAGCGATACTAGGGCGTGTCATCAATTAAACGCAGAAGTCTGACGGGATAAGCTGTAAACACGCCCGCCCTAATCAACTGGCTGGGGGCTGGAATCCTTACTGTAGCAGGAGTTGAATATCTAAATGATGACGGCTCCTAGGTGGAGCGCACAATCTGATCAAAGCTATGGTTTGTGAGAAAAGCGATCTTTAAACCTAAAAGTTAATTATTCGACATCTGATTGTTGTCGGACTTAATCAAAACCCTCTGATAGAAGCAAAAAAAACGGCAACAATAAAGAAGACACACTCCACCGCTGTAGCCCCAAGCTACACGTTTCAATGCTTTGTAAAACCTGTCCTCGAAATCGGCGCTGCTTGCCCTCTGTGTTGGCCCGCCGTGATCCAGCGCTTCAGAAAATGCTGGCCCGGCTTAAGCAATGCAAGCTACGCGAGATGGCCCTGTCAGTCCAATCCACAACTCCGCCTGCAACGGCCAGTGTGCCTTAGGGCACAATCTGCCGGTAAGTTCGCTTTGCCTAACCTATGCCGCTGCGTTGTCAGAGACTTGGGCCAGCAGGGCATCAAGCTGGTTTTGGGCATCCAGGGTGTAGAGATCATCACAGCCGCCGATGTGATTATTGTTAATAAAAATTTGCGGCACGCTTTTGCGGCCGTTCGCTCGGGCAGCCATTCGCAGCCGTGCGCCCCCATCGCCGTCAATTTTGTACTCGGTGTAGCTAACGCCCTTCCACCAGAGCAGCAGCTTGGCCCGAATACAGTAAGGGCAGGTTTGCCAGGTGTAAATTTCGACCTGAGCGTTCACGGGTTTGGGCTGACGACCTAGCAGTGAAGCAAAGAAATCCAGCATATAGCAGCCAAAGGGACAATTAGGACAAGGTTGTGAGTCAGATTGCTTCTACGCCAACGACTCCAGCGACACTGGGGAGCGCGCACAATCTGACCAAAGCGATAGAGTTTTGAAAACGCTTGCTCAAATCTTAAGCGATCGCCTCCCCAGGGTCTATCCTTAGACAACTTCCTGCGCCAGCTCGTTCTGCAACTTAACCAGCAGTGACCGGCAAGGAAGTCTCTGGTTGTCTGCAGCTGACTTCAAGACAATGACCACCGACTTGCTAATTTTGACGATTTACTTCATCTGCGTGGGCTATGTGCTCTATCAGATGGCCCTGTCTTTGGAGAGACGCTATGAAGACCAAATTGAAATTCATTTAGAGTCTGACCCTTTGCAGACGGATGTGACGCAGCAGCTCACAAATCAGGGCAAAGCTAACCAGATAAAGGCCGAGGTGGTCGCGGCCAACCCAAAGTCACCTAAATCGCGATCGCTCGTATTATCCCTACTGTCGCCCATTAATAACCGACCGCCCACGGGCAGCATTGCCCTGCAAGTTCTGCCTCAGGGAAAGAAACCGCTACAGCCGCCGCTCAGAACGCTGAACGTGCAGCTTACCAATCGCAGCCCAGACATGCAGATTTATATCGACTGGGATCGCTGTTCGATGACGCGAATGCAGGGCCAAACAGAGCGGGTGATTCGGCAGATTCCGGGGATGCCGTTAGATCTGCTTCAGGCCCAGGTTTTTAGCGTTGTGAATCCGGGGCAGATGCTTAACGCCCAAATCGCCCCCGAATCATCATTTAACCGCAACGCCGAAACCCGGCTTTTAGAAGCCAAGGCTGACTTGATTAATTTTGAAACAATTGTTCAACTGCCCGATATCGTGCCGAAAACCTACACCTTAGGGCTGCTGGTCTGGCTTAAGCAAATTACAGAAGACGATACCCAGGCGGTAAGGCTGCTGATTCCATTTAACTTTAAGATGGAAGTCCTTCGAGACGAGCCCGCTTTCCCGCCGCTGAAATGGCTGTTGAGCCGATAGACCGTTTATAGCTTTGGTCACATTGCTCAGCGCACCGGGTTTCGCTGGAGGGGTTGACCTAAAGGCAACCTGACTTGTAATCTTGCTTGTTCTTTCGCCGGTTGGCCGGACCTTTATCGGTCATCATTCTAAAAGCGATGAGAATTATTTGAGGATTCAATAGACTAAGGGTTGGGAAAGAGTCGGCGAGGTGGTTACAGGTCGAGGTTTCTCGACTTGAGGAAAGTCCGGGCTCCCGAAAGACCAGACCTGCTGGGTAACGCCCAGTGCGGGCGACCGTGAGGAGAGTGCCACAGAAACATACCGCCGATGGCTTGTTGTAAGCACAGGTAAGGGTGCAAGGGTGCGGTAAGAGCGCACCAGCAGCATCGAGAGGTGCTGGCTCGGTAAACCCCGGTTGGGTGCAAGGTCGAGGGGCAAGGGTTGGTCTTTTTCCCGCCCCGCTTTATGGGTACCGCTTGAGGCGTCTGGTAACAGCCGTCCCAGATAGATAACCGCCCTTTGGTTTCACCAAAGAACAGAACCCGGCTTATGTCCGGCTCTTTCCTTTCTCCGTTTGATCAAGAGATAAATTCAGTGGATGTAGCGCGGCGATCGCAACTTCAAAATTGGCTTCACTCTCTGGGGATTCAACTTGCCTCAATAGATATTGATTGGGAAGAGCTGGATCAGGCTTTAACTCATCCTTCTATCAGCGGCGATCGCAACTACGAAAAGCTTGAATTTTTGGGCGATGCGTCCCTACGACTGGCGGCGGCGGAATATTTGATGGCTGAGCTTCCGGCAGCAACAGTGGGCGATCTCTCGGCCCTGCGATCGCGGTTGGTCAGCGATCGCACCCTGGCAGATATTGCTCATCAGTACCGCTTGGGAGAGTTGCTGCACCTCTCCGCCGCCGCCCGTAAGGATACTGCGGCCCAGCAGTCCCAACTGGCTGATGGCCTAGAGGCGGTATTGGGAGTGCTATACCGGACGACGCACAATACCGATCTGGTGCACCAGTGGCTAGATCGTCACTTTCGGCAACTGGCTGCCCAAATGCTGGCCGATCCGGCCATGGGCAATTACAAAAACGCGCTGCAGGAGCTGACCCAAGCCCGATTTCAGGTCCTACCTGATTACCAAACCCAGGAGTTGAACCAGATTCACGGCGACAGTGAGCGCTTTGGTAGCGAGGTTTGGGTGCAGGGACGGGCCTGGGGCACAGGTAAGGGGCGATCGATTAAGCTAGCGGAACAAAATGCGGCTCGGGCAGCCTACCAGGCTCTAATTGCCAATCCATTGCCGTAGCGGGGGCAAGGCGGCGTGGGGGTTATTGGCCAATAATGGGAACGCTGAAACCGTTGCTTATTGCTCTGCTGCTATGGTGTTTCCTCCTGTAAAACTGGCGGTGTTTGGCGTGGGTCGCTGGGGCGTCAACTTGCTGCGAACTTTTTTGGCGCTGCCGTCAGTGGAGGTGGTTGCCGTTGCCGATCCGCGACCAGAACAGCTTACTCAGGTGCAGCAGCAGTTTGGCCTGCCTGAGACCGTGACGCTGACCTCAGACTGGACGGCAGCCCTTGAATTAGCGGGCTTAGAGGCGATCGCGATCGCCACGCCAGCCGCTACCCATGCTGAGATTATCACCGCTGCCCTCCAAAAGCGGCTCCACGTTATGGTAGAAAAGCCGCTAACGCTGGATTATCAAGGTTGCTTAGATCTGTGCCAGCTTGCTAAACAGGTCAACCGTCAACTGGTGGTCGATCATACTTATTTATTTCATCCGGCGGTGCAACAAGGCAGACAGCTGCTAGAGGCCGATAAGCTCGGCACTTTGCGCTACGGTTACGCCGCGCGAACTAATCTGGGGCCAGTGCGCCTGGACGTAGACGCACTCTGGGATTTGGCGATTCACGATATTGCCATTTTTAACTACTGGCTGGGCCAATCTCCCTGCTGCGTAACAGCTAAGGGGCAGAGCTGGCTACAGCCTAAGGCCCATCAACCGCCCCATTTTTCCCAGGGGCTGGCCGATGCGGTGTGGCTTACCCTTACCTACGCCAACGGATTTCAGGCCCAGATTCATCTCTGCTGGGCTAATCCGGATAAGCAGCGCAAGCTGGCGGTAGTGGGCGATCGCGGCACGCTAGTTTTTAATGAAATGACCCCTGATATGCCCTTAAAAATTCAGCAGGGTCAGTTTGAGCGTCAGGGGCCTTGGTTTGTGCCCACCGGACTCGCCGTAGATGCGATCGCGCTGTCCCAGGCCGAACCGCTAAAGCAGGCCTGTCAACACTTTGCTGAGTGTACAGCGCAGCAAGCCCCGTCGCCGATTTCCTCCGGCGCGGTGGGCGCGTCTTTGGTTCGTATTTTGGCGGCCCTGTCTCAATCCCTGGCAAATGGAGGCTCTCCTGTCGATTTAGTCGCCGATCTCGCGTAAAGCAAGCGGGTATGGCTCAACTAGAGGTTGGCATGGAGGGGCTGATGGGCTCCGGCTCTGACGTATTTTGTAATTCGAGGGACTGTGCGGACTGGTGTAGAGACGCGATCGCATTACTATCCACTCCGTTTCCGCCCAAATCATGATGCTGAGAGCCGATGCGCAACAGAGGCACTGTTACCGTCACCGTTGTGCCTTTGCCGATGCCGTCGCTGGCCAGAGAGATTGTCCCCGACATCAGAGAAATAAGATTTCTAGAAATAGCAAGTCCCAATCCGGTGCCTTCAAAGCGTCGTGTTGTGCTGCCGTCAACCATCACAAAGGGGCGGAACAGCTTATGCTGCTGCTTTGGATCAATGCCAATGCCCGTATCGCGAATCACAATCGCAACTTGAGAAATTGAAGACTCCTCTGAGCCGGTGGTTTGAGCCCCGTTACTCGGCTCAATGGCATCAGCGACTAGAGGTACAGGTGAAAACGGCCTAATGTCGATGGCGATATAGCCCTCTTCCGTAAACTTGATGGCGTTATAGGTGATGTTAAGCAACACTTGTTTAAGTTTGGCCCGATCTCCTTTGACCCAAATCGGCTGAGACAAGTCCGGGCGCTCCAGCGTCAATCCTTTCTCCTGAATTTGCATAATTTGCAGGTCAATGACTTCGGCAATGACCTGAGTCATATTGACCTCTTCTGTCTCGATGGCAAGCGTGCCCGATTCGATTTTGGCGATATCTAAAATGTCATTAATAATTTTGAGCAGGTGAATAGCCGCTTGATCCGCCCGCTCCAAAAACTCCAGCTCTTCTTCTCGATCATCACAGCAGTCGTCTTTAACCAGTCGTAAGCAGCCGATAATTGCATTTAGCGGTGTGCGTAACTCGTGGGACGTATTGGCCAGAAATTCGTTTTTGAGCTGGTTTGATAGTTGCGCATCCTGCCAGGCAACGCGCAGTTCCCTAGCGCGATCTTCCAATCGCTTCATCATGCGAGTGAGCACTGACGCTAGCCGATTGAGCTCCCAAATTTTAAAATCCTGAGGCGCTTCCTTTAAGTGAGACAGATCTTGAATTTGCTCGGCGTATTGTCTTAGACGCTCGATCGGAAGAGAGAGGCCGCGGGCAATAATAAGGGCCATAGCACCGTTGGCGACCAGCAGCCCGGCGGTCAGCAAAATTAGGATTAAACGAATATCCCAAAGAGCCTGCAGAGCGTGATCGAGGGGTGTAACCGCCAAAATTGCCCACCGTGTGGGCTCGCCATCTCCTGTTGACACATCCAAGCCGGTATACCCAGCAAGCCATTCTTGATGATCCGGCGTGAAATTAAAGACGTGAAGTGTACCGCTATTGCCGGCCCAAACGTTGCCAACAATGCTTTCAAGCCGGCCAGTATTGTCTATCTCAGTAATCACTTTGCCCAGCTGTGACGGATCGGGATGAACCAAAACGCGAAGCTGATCGTCAATCACGACGGTATCGCCCACTAAAGAGCGAGGATCAGTATTTTGCAATTGGGCAATCATGGCGTGGACAAACAGCGTGTAGCGCAACTCACCGCCACTGCCATACACCGGGGTGGCCGCAACCACATTTAGGTGGGCTTTAGTGTAGCTTTGGTCGGATAGAAAGCCTGTTTCGCTCTGATCCGGCGGCGGATGCAGCAACGACGGGTCGAGCCCCATACTGGCCCTCTGACCTGAGGCAATTAGCGCAAACTGACGGTTGCCTATACCATCTTCACTGCTATCACTTGACAGCCAAGGTAAGGGGGTTTCAGGTTCGGGTAGGGGCTGGGGGCAGGTGTCAATCACTGGGGATAAGCCGTCAGCGGCAACAAGCTGCACGCAAGTAATAGGAAAGGGAAAGGTTTGGCTAAAGTTCTGCAGAGCGTTTTCAATATCAGCCGTAGAGCCACTTTGTAGCGTTGCGGTGTCGGCCAGAGTCTGGAGATGACTCTCTAGAGCACTTAGGCTGAGATTAAACGTTTCCGCTTTGCGAATGGCACTGCTGGTAAGATTTTGGCGCGCAGTATCCAGCAGGCTAGTGCGGGCTTTGCGTAAGGTTGCGTATTGCCCTACCAGCAAGATCGGGAAACTCAGCAGCAAAATGCGCAACAGTAGAATGCGTCGAAATGAGCGGGGACGGAGACGTGACATAGAAATTCAGTGAACTGTCTTGCATAAAAGACTCGATATGGCCTTTGAACCAGGCACTCTAAATCATCCAAGAGATAACGGCCACAATTGCAGGATTTGTGGTGCGGGAAAAACTCGCTGAACGTCGTCTGCGCCCACGGGCGGTTAAAGCTGAGTGACGCTGGGCTTTTTTATTATGGCTTACGAATTTGGGAGAACGCATGGGTATAGCTGAGTTGAATCAAGAGAATGCAGTTCACACGACGGTAATTCTGGCAACAAGTGCCGATGGCAAAATTGCGGATTATCAGCGATCGCCAGCCCGATTCCCGTCTGCTCAGGATAGAGCCTATTTAGAAGCCGCGATCGCCCCCGTAGACGCAGTGATTTTTGGGGCCGGAACCCTGCGCGCCTATGGCACCAGCGTTGTTATCCACGCTCCAGAACTAATTTGCCAGCGTCAACAGCGGGGGCAGAGCGAGCAGCCCCTGCAGATTGTCTGCTCTCGATCGGGAAAATTATCCCAAGGCTGGCGCTTTTTTCGTCAACCGTTTGAGCGGGGGCTGGTCACCACACCCACGGGAAAGGCAGCCTGGGGCGATCGCGCTGGCTTCCGTCATATCTGGACCCTTTCCTCAGCCCATAGCTGGGCAGAGTGGCTTACGCAGCTCCAGACGGCAGGCTATACCCGGCTAGCCCTCCTGGGAGGGGGCAATTTGGTTGCCCAGTGGCTGGCGGCAGACTTGGTTGATGAGTTGAAGTTAACGGTTTGCCCGCTCCTGGTTGGCGGTCAGGCATCGCCGACCCCCGTGGATGGCCGGGGCTGGTGGGCAGCTGATGCGCCGCGACTGCGACTCATCGATTGCCGGGCGATCGCGGATGAGGTGTTTTTACACTATCAGGTGCAGCGGCCGCTGCACCCGCTGCAAAATTGATTTACTCTATAGCCAGGCTGCACCCGCTCCCTTTATTTCTCGGCAAATGTTTATGGCTACAACGGACTCCGTCAAGGCTCGCTACCGAGTGTCCTGGATTCGGAATATTGCTGAGGTGCCGCAGGCGGACTGGGATGCCCTAGCAATGCCCTTGATTACCCCTTTCTTTGAGTGGGACTGGCTGCACACCTTAGAAGCCTCTGGCAGCGCTATCGCTAATGCCGGCTGGTTGCCCAACCATCTTACAATTTGGCGAGAAGAAAGCGGCGATCGCACCCTGGTTGCCGCTGCTCCGCTGTATCTAAAGGGCCACAGCTACGGCGAATTTGTCTTCGATCACCAGTGGGCCGATCTAGCCGCCCGGTTAAATATTCAGTATTACCCCAAGCTGCTGGGCATGTCTCCCTTTACCCCGGCAGAGGGCTATCGATTTTTAATTGCCGACGGGGAAGACGAAGATGCGCTGACTCAAATTATGGTGCAGGCAATCGATCAGTTCTGCGACCGTAACCAGATCTCCGGCTGCAATTTTCTCTATGTTGATCCTCAGTGGCGATCGCGGATGGAAGCCCTGGGCTTTCACACCTGGCTGCATCACAGCTATATCTGGGACAACAATGACTATCAAACCTTTGACGACTATCTGCAAGCCTTTAACGCTAACCAGCGGCGCAATATTAAGCGAGAGCGCAAATCTATAGGCAAAGCCGGACTTCGCATGATAATCCATACCGGAGACGATATTTCTAAGTCGCTGTGCACTCAGATGTACCACTTCTACAGCGACACCTGCGACAAATTTGGCTGGTGGGGCAGTAAATATCTCACCCGCCGATTTTTTGAGCAGCTTTACGACTGCTATCGTCACCGCGTGGTGCTAGCTGCCGCCTACAGCGACGATCGCTCTGACCCGGTAGGAATGTCTTTTTGTTTAACAAAGCGCGATCGCCTCTATGGTCGCTACTGGGGCTCCTTTGAAGACTACAACCATCTACACTTCAACGCTTGCTACTATACCCCGATCGAATGGGCCATCAATAAGGGCATTCAGCGCTTCGACCCCGGTGCCGGAGGCCGCCATAAAAAGCGGCGAGGCTTCCCCGCGCGGCCCAACTACAGCCTGCACCGCTTCTATAACCCTAAGCTGCAATCTATTCTGACCAATTACATCGGTGAAGTAAACCAGCTAGAGCAGCAGGAAATTGACTATATCAACAACGACATTCCGCTCAAGCAAAAGTCCGAAGCGTGCGATCAAGTGCCTGAAGTTGGTTCTCTCAATCCTTAACATCCCCCAACAGCAGCGGTCATCAGGATTTTTAATGTGGGGAATACTCTGCTCACCTCGACTGCCTAACCCGATAGTGGTCGTCGTGAGATAACGCCATCAAGCTACCCCGACTTGAGCACACATCCCTACCAGCGGACAGCGGCGACATTTAGGATAGCGCCCCTGGCAAATATGCTTGCCGAAAGGTACCAGTAGCGCATTGATTTCTACCCAATAGGGTTTCGGCAGCTTGGCTTCTAATGCCTGCATGGTCTTCTCTGGAGATTTGGTTGCCACAAAGCCCCAGCGATTGGTTACCCGGTGGACATGAATATCCACGCTAATGCAGGGATAGCCCAGGGCAACGCCCAAGGCTAAATGGGCGCATTTGGGGCCAACCCCCTTGAACTGCGTTAGCCCATCGGGATGGGTCGGCACTTTACCCTCGAAATCGTCCAAAATCTGCTGAGAAAGCTGGCGAATTTGAGCCGCTTTATTTTCAGGAAAAGTCGATGCTCGAATCAGGCCTAAAATCTCGGCTTCAGTCAGTTTGACCATCTCGGCAGGCAATCGCGCTTTGGCAAACAGCCGTCTCGACACCGGCACGCTGACCTCGTCATAGGTACGAATGGAAATGATGCAGGAGACAAGCTGCTCGTACAGAGAACTGAACCCTTCTTCCGCCAGTTGAAACATAGCGGCCTTGGGAAAGGGCTTTACGGCTCTGCGGATAAGCGGAATTGCGCGATCGATATCAAACGGAGATGCAGTCACAGATACAGCGTTTTTGAATCCAGGTCTTGCTGCGAGTAGATAGGCTACACCTCATCTAAACAGGCAATGCTGTACAGCTTCAGCTACTTTGCTCAGGCGTGTCATCAACTAACTTTAGAAACCTGACAAGACAAGCCGTAACATATCCGATATTCCTATCGGCTAGGGGCTGTAACAGCTCTTTCTAAGGGCTTCGGCCTTTAAATAATGACAGGTCTTAGCATAACGAACTGTTCTCTTTAATCTTAAGGGCAGGCTTTATCGGTAAATCTTATCGACGCGATCGCAGCGCCAGAGTTTATCCCCCCCCCGCCTTAACTAGCAATTTGGCTCAGCTTGCCAACAATGGCCAGCACATCACTGCGGCTGAGTTTTTCGCGACCCTGGGCTAGCGCATCCAGCGTTCCGTGGGCCAACGCCAGTGGAATTTGGCAAAAGGTGAGGGCCGGCCCTTTAGGCAGCGAGGCGGTATATGCATCGGCCAGGGATAGGTTATGGCGAGCATAGCGCTGCATCTCCACGGATGTCCACTCGTGAGGAAAAAAGCTAACCCCCCGAATCCCATCCTCTCCGTGATTGCGCAAAATATTCACCGACTGCAGTCCCCGGCCAAAGCCAATCGCCTGGGTGCGGTTGGTTTGGGTGCCGTCATACCAAGCCCATAAATCGGAGAGCATCAGCCCGACGGCCCCCGCCACGCTAAAGGTATATTGATTTAGCTCTGCCTCAGTGTGAATAACCCAGTTGCGCTCAGCCCAGTAGGCCATCCGATCGGCCATAGCAGCAGTTGCATCCCAAATGCGGGGTGCAATAGAGTCGGGGGCCAACAGCGCCCATTCTCCGATTCGCAACGTTACCTCGTCAAGCTGATCGCTGTAGCTGGCCAGCCCGTGGCTAAAGTCGTCTACTTGCGACGCACCCGTTCCTGCTTGCAGATTCAGGCTAATCTGTTGCAGAAGCTTGATTTTAATCAACTTGTCTAATGTGGGATGATCCTCAATCTGGTCAATGGCTCGCATACACAAATATGCTGAAGCAACAGCCTCCTGAAGGTGACGGGGCAGCAAACTAATGGGAATGTAAAATGTGCGACTGGTCGCTTTGAGTAAATTGAGGGCAGTGTTGACAGCAGGCATTTAGGCATCTCCTCACACGGTATAACGGCAGATAATTATCCGGGATTCTGTCAAACAGGCATTGACAACGACTTAATTTCCTCAGGCAAAGCGATGTTACACAAATTGGACTTTTGCTGCCCAGTTTTCCCGAAAAATAGATTGTGGTGGTTGGACACTAAGTCTTTCCAGATGTCGTCAAGCCAAAGCTAGCATCCGTCATTCAGAAGATTGATGCAAGCAAATCCGGTGTTTACAAGCCTTATAAAACCCTTAAATTACTTGGATTTTTAATCGCTAGGATTTGTAATTATGGAAACAGGAGTGAACAGTTATGGGTATCCATTTACAGCAAGCCGTATCCGTAGGCCAATATTTGGTCGCTCAGCGGCTCAAAGGTCGCAAACGCTTTCCGTTAGTGCTGATGCTAGAGCCGCTATTCCGCTGCAATTTGGCCTGCTCAGGGTGCGGAAAGATTCAACATTCCAAAGAAATTCTTAAGAAAAATCTATCCCCAGAAGACTGTTTCTCTGCCGTGGAAGAATGTGGCGTGCCGGTGGTGTCTATTCCTGGCGGGGAGCCCCTGCTGCATCCACAAATCGCTGAGATTGTGCAAGGGCTTGTCGATCGCAAAAAGTTTGTGTATCTCTGCACCAACGGCATTCTACTGGAGAAAAACCTGCATAAGTTTACTCCCTCCCCCTATCTCAGCTTTAGCGTCCATCTGGACGGCATGAAGGCACTACATGACAAGTGTGTCGATCGCAGCGGCGTGTTTGACCTTGCGGTGAGCGCTATCCGCGCGGCCAAAGCCAGAGGGTTTCGGGTGACAACCAATACAACGGTGTTTCAGGGGACTGATCCCAGAGAAATTCAAGCCCTGTTCGATCATCTCACCACCATAGGCGTGGACGGCATGATGGTGTCGCCGGGGTACAGCTATGAATGGGCACCGGATCAAGATCACTTTTTACAGCGGGAGCAGACCCAAGCTCTATTTCGCGAAATTTTGGCTCCCTTCCGTTCCGGCAAAAAGGCGTGGCAGTTTAACCACAATCCCCTGTTCTTAGATTTTTTGACCGGTCAGAAGAATTATGACTGCACCCCTTGGGGCAGCCCAAGCTACAGCGTTTTGGGTTGGCAAAAGCCCTGTTACCTGTTGAATGAGGGTCACTATGCCACCTTCCAAGAGCTGCTAGATCATACCCACTGGGACAGCTATGGCACTCACAGCGGCAATCCTAAATGCGCTGACTGTATGGTGCACTGCGGCTATGAGCCCACTGCCGCCCTAGATGCAATGCAGCCCCAGAATATGATGCGATCGCTGGGAAGCGTGTTTGGTGCGGCCCGGTAGCGGTGTGGGGTTGAGAATTCAAAGTTCAAAATTTCACCATCCCATCGCCTGACCGTCGCTGCGGCGATCGCATCCTCCTTGTAATTCCTGAGTGTTTGGATCGATCCGAATCAAATGGGCATGGCCCATTGTTTCGCTCCAATCGGGGGCAAGGGTGACTGAGTGGCCCCGACTGCAGAGGGCATCTTGCACGCTAGGGTTAATTCGGCCCTCTAGGGTTAGGCCGCTGTCGCGATCGCCCCAGGTGCGGCCCCACCGCCAGCGGGGTAAATCGATAGCGGTCTGCGGTTCAAAGTCGTAGTCCAACATGCGGGTTAGCATCGCAAGCTGAGTTTGGGGCTGGCCTTCGCCGCCCATCGTTCCCAGCACGAGGTAAGGTTGGCCGTTGGGCTGAGTCACCATCGCAGGAATCAGCGTATGAAAAGTTCGTTTCCCCGGCGCTAAGCAATTGATATGAGCCGGATCGAGGGAAAAGAACGAACCGCGATTTTGCAAAATCAATCCGGTGTTTCCGGGGACAACGCCTGAGCCAAAATCGAAATATAGACTCTGAATCATGGAAACCGCGTTCCCTTCGGCATCTACCACAGCGGAATAGGTGGTGTCGCCGCCGATGACGCCCGCCCGGTAGTTTTGAGCCTGACTGAGATTGATCCGGTGGCGGCGGCGATCGCTATAGGACTTAGAAATCAGCTGATCGACTGGAATATCGGCAAAGTTTGGGTCCGTTACCCAGCGATCGCGATCGGCAAAGGCAAGTTTAGTCGCTTCTACCATCAGGTGATAATAATCAGCGCTGCCGTGCCCCATTGCCGCAAGATCAAAGGGTTCAATCAAGTTCAGCATCTGCAGCACTGCCATCCCCTGGGTGTTGGGCGGCATTTCATACACTGTGTAGCCCCGGTAAGTTGCTGTGATGGGGGCGACCCAGGTGGATTGATGAGACTCAAAGTCTGCTAAGCTCAGTAGCCCGCCGAGATCTTGCAGTCCGGCAATAATTTCGTGGGCGATCGCACCACGATAAAAGCTATCGCGTCCCTCGGCTGCCAGACATTGCAGAGTGTTAGCCAGGTCTGGATTTTGAACGGTGCTACCCCGCGCTGGAGCGCCATGGTTCGGGAGAAAGGCCCGCTGAGAGCCGGGATACTGGGCTAGAACTGTCTGATTTTGCCTTGTCCAGTAAACCTGGGAATTAGAGACTGGATAGCCCTGGGCTGCAAGCTCTATCGCGGGCTGTAAGAGCCTTTGCCAAGATAGTTGGCCGAAGCGCTGATGGGCCTGCCACCAGGCGTCCACCGCGCCGGGCACTGTGATTGCGGACAGCGGCCCTCGCTGGGGAATGGCATTGCAGCCCCGCTGTTTATAGAGTTCGATGCTGGCGGCTTGAGCCGATCGCCCTGAACCATTGAGGCCATATATCTTGTTGTTTTCTCGGTTGTAAATCAACAAAAAGGCGTCGCCGCCCAGCCCGGTCATATGCGGATAAACCACAGATAAAGCGGCATTGAGCGCGATCGCCCCGTCTACCGCACTGCCCCCCTGTTTGAGAATATCCAGCCCCACTTTGCTCGCCAAATGGTGAGGGCAAACCACCATGCCCCGACGACTCACAACGGTGGTGCGATTATCGCCTAAATTCAACTAGCTCACCTTGGCTCGAAATTTCTCTATAGCTTGATCGCTAATCATTCTCCAGGCCCGCTCTATGGTTTCTGAAACCAGTTGCGCCATATCAAAGCCTGGAAAAATCTCGCTAGCACTGGCCTGACAGTAGCGAGCGCATTCTAAATAGTAAACTTTCAACTTGCTCTGACTGTAAATCCAAAGCTCCGGGACTCCCAAGGCTTTATAGGCAGATAGAACCGTCTTAGAGGTCACATCTGTTTCAATAGCCAAGTTAGGCAGCGGATCACTCGGGCCTGCCAATCATTTGCTCAGCGTGTTTGATGTAAAAGTAGATATAGATAGGCAAGGAATTGGGGCAACCTACATAAATCTACCTTGACCTACGCTACGGTTTACCGCAATAGTATGAAACTTACTGAGATTGCAGATAGCCAGATTTCATACTGCAAAGAGCAAGATCATTTAATTACTGATATCCCCAGCCATCCTCATTTCAATCGCCTTTGGAAAATTGGCAACAAAAATTTTGGCTATTGGATACGGAACCAAGAAGGAATCTTCATAGAGTCATTGATATCTTCCATGCTGATATTTATAAGCGTCTACCTGATACCGATTGCGACTCTTCAGAAAATTTTCTTCCAACCAGATCTTCTAAATACTTGGTTTATAGCTGCTATAAACGTCTTTTTTCTAAGTCATCTGAGCAATCTTGTCTATTCTCTTAATGGCTCAGCCCGAATAGAACTAACGCCAGACACATTGCGGTTACATCGAAAGATTCATTTATTTGGCTGTCTTATTAAAATCAGAACAGTTGATATTGAAAAATTTCAATCTTTCTCTTGGAAGAGGATACTCCAGAGTGAAAGTGAGTCGCGAGCGCTATGCGTTGTAGCCGCCAAACGTCGAACTTACAGATTTGGCAGAGCAGTAAGCCAGGTAGAGCAGAGTGGATAACAACGGAAGTGACAAACTTTCTTAGGATAAATAGCAATCGTGATAATGCTATGTAATGTGGCACCAAGCTATTATGCAGCGCGGGCCGCACCTTGATCCGAGAAAACTATAGTCTCCGTTTGCCCCAAGCTTAGACTAGGCTAGTCAGGACACCAGCACAGATTTTTTAGGTCTACATCGTGAGTTCACAGCTTTTGCCCAATCCTGCTGCACTTGATTCTGAGCAACGGCTTTTGTTGAGCGGTGTGAGTTGGGAGCAGTATGAAGCTCTTCTCCAGACCTTCGGCAATGGATTTCCCACCCTACGCCTGAGCTACTTAGACGGTCAGCTAGAAATCATGACCAATTCCCCAGCCCATGAGGAGTTGAAAAAAATCATTGCCATGCTGCTGGAAGCATATTTGCAAGAGAGCAACACTCGCTTTCATGCAGGTGGGTCAACGACCTTCCGCCAAGCCGCCAAGCAGCGAGGGCTAGAGCCTGACGAATGCTACTGCTTGGGGACAAGGAAAGAGCTACCTGACCTCGCCATTGAGATAGTTATTACCCGTGGGCTGGTCGATAAGCTTGAAATCTATCGCGGTTTAGGCATTGCTGAAGTCTGGATTTGGCAAGATAAGATGTTTACGATCTATTGCCTAAACAGTGGAAAGTATGTGGAGTCACCATCTAGCCAACTGTTGCCTAATCTGGATATGGCACTACTGACAGCTTATGTAAAACCGCAGCAGCAGTTTGATGCGGTCATGGCTTTTCGGAATCAGCTTCGACAATAGAACCAAAAGACGATAGAAACAAAAAGCGATCGCACCATAAATCAAAAGGGCGATCGCTTCCCAAGTTTCAAGCCACACAATCCCAGTCTTAGCCCAAACG
Organism: Cyanobacteria bacterium P01_H01_bin.119; assembly: GCA_039177155.1. Taxonomy (GTDB): domain Bacteria; phylum Cyanobacteriota; class Cyanobacteriia; order Phormidesmidales; family Phormidesmidaceae; genus JBCBZT01. Next base: position 2,203 of record JBCDFX010000006.1, on the reverse strand, counting down.
ATAGCCGAAGCCGCGCACGGTCTTCAGATATTCAGGGCTACTGGGATCAGCCTCAAGCTTTTCCCGAATCCAGCGAATATGGACATCTACCGTTTTGTTATCGCCCATAAAATCATGCCCCCACACATGATCGATGATTTGATCGCGCGACCACACGCGTCGGGGCTGGCTCATAAATAGCTCAAGAATACGGAACTCCTTAGGGGACAAACTGACTTCTTCACCGCTTAAAAAGACCCGACACTCGCGGGGATGCAGGGCAATTTCCCTAAAGCGTAAGATCGGATTTTCGCTTTGGTCTGCAACTCGCTGGCAGCGGCGCAGTAGCGCTCGGCAGCGGGCTATCAGCTCACGCATGCCAAAAGGCTTGGCGAGATAGTCATCCGCGCCTACCTCTAGCCCAACAATGCGGTCGGTCTCAGTGCCCTTAGCGCTCAAAATCAAAATGGGCACGTCTATGCCCTGGTGGCGCACCAAACGGCACAGGTCTAGGCCGTTCATGCCGGGCAGCATTAGATCTAGCACCACCAAGTTAATTTCTTGGGGGGGGGCTTGGAGTTTATTGTTGGTGCCGCCGAGCAAATCTAAGGCCGTTAGACCGTCCTCTGCAACAACGATTTCAAAACCTTCTTCAGCAAGGGTTAGAGCCAGAGTATCGCGGATTAACGCTTCGTCTTCTACAATCAAAACCCGTCCAAGCCCGACTCGTAAATTAGGCTGGACCTGAGCTACTTCCAGGGAAGCCATACAACACACATCTGTATGATTACAGCCCTATGGTACCAGGCAGCGCTATGGAGCTAAAGCAAAATCCATTTGCCGATTATCAAGGATTTCAGTGTATCCCCATTAGTAACAAAATCGTATCCCAGAATACGATTTTAGACTCGCTAAATCCAGCTAGGTTATCCTTTCTTTGCAAGGACAAAGTTTACGAGCTTGCCGGGCACAACAATAACTTTCTTGATCTCGGTATCTGATAAATAGCGCTGGGCAATATCTGATTCACGGGCGTAAGTCTCCAGAGTCGCTTTGTCGGCACCGGCAGGAACTTCAATGGTGCCGCGCGTCTTACCCATCACCTGGATGACAAGGGTAATTTCGTCCGCCACTAAGGCAGTTTTATCTACTTTAGGCCAGCTTTGACGGTGAACTGATTCGCTATAGCCCAGCTGGTGCCAAAGTTCCTCCGCAATATGGGGGCCAAAGGGAGCCAGCAGCAAGATCAGGGTTCGAATCGCCTCCACGTAAACGTCTGAGCCTTCGCACTGGGCATCGCTGATCGCATTGCTGAGCTTCATTAGCTCGGATACAGCGGTGTTGAACTGATAATCTCCCTCAATATCTTCACTGATTTCTTTAATCGCAGTGTGAACAGCGCGTCGCAACTCTTTTTCTGGCTTGGATAAGTTATCCGTCTTGAGAATTGCGCTCTGCACGCCAACAGAACCATTTTTAACGGCAAACTCACTCACCTGCCGCCAAACTCGATTTAAGAAGCGAAATTGACCCTCTACATCGGCATCGTCCCACTCCAAATCTTTTTCGGGTGGGGCTTTGAACAAAATAAACATGCGAGCAGTATCGGCACCGTATTTTGCCAAAACAGATTGAGGATCGACGCCGTTATATTTGGACTTGGACATCTTTTCATAAAAGACTTCCAGAGCATCGTCAGTCTCTGGATCGACGGGATTTTCCGGATTGGCGACTTGGGCAGAAGGAACGTACTTACCGGTAACCGGATTTTTATAGGTTAATCCCTGCACCATCCCTTGGGTCAGCAATCGCTTAAAGGGCTCATCGAAGTTAAGCAGGCCGCGATCGCGCAGCACCTTTGTAAAAAAGCGAGAGTAGAGCAGGTGTAAAATCGCGTGTTCAATGCCGCCCACATACTGATCGACCGCTAGCCAGTCATTGACTTTATCCGTCGTAAAAATCTGCTCAGGATTGCGGGCATCGCTATAGCGCAAAAAGTACCAGGACGAGTCGATAAAGGTGTCCATTGTATCGGTCTCCCGCTTGGCGGCTTCCCCGCAGGTGGGACAGGGCACATTCACCCAGTCTTCGAGCTGGGCCAGGGGAGAGGCGCCGCGACCGCTATATGCCACATCTTCCGGCAGTTCTACAGGCAACTGGTCATCAGGCACAGGCACCGTGCCGCAGCTTGGACAGTGAATCACCGGAATGGGCACGCCCCAGT
>JBCDFX010000005.1:0-27574 GCA_039177155.1 Cyanobacteria bacterium P01_H01_bin.119 | reverse complement strand
TGACTCCGATTTTGGCCCCTTGATTCCCAAATATGGTGGCTTTTGCGTTAGTCATAGTCCATTTCAACCCATCGAGCGGATTCTCCGGAGGGAATTAAAACAGGGGCCATAGGCAAACCTCAGCTTACTGTGGGTTAACCTTAGGCGGCTTTTTACGAAAGGATTTTATGGCTGACATATACTGACTTAAAAAAGGCAGTCCGCCCACCGCCGGCAAAAAATAGCGCGAGGTGCACAGCAGGCCCAAGGCGGCCCCCGTTGCCGCATCAAAGTAAGGGGCATAAAAGGCAATCAAGGCTGCATCGCGGGTGCCAACCCCGGCAAAGGTCAGCGGCAGCAGCCCGGCCAAAATCGCCAGGGGAGATAGAGCCAGGTTAATCAAAAATGGCGTACTGGCTTTTAGCGCCAGGATAAAGAACCAAATTTGCAGCAGATGCAAAAACCAGATAAACACTGACGTTAAAGTGATTTTGGCAAGCTGAATGGGATCGCGCCAAAAGTAGTCATGCATTTCGCCCCAGGATATCTGCATCTTATGGAGCTTTTCTTTGATTTTCTTTGGCGCAACTTTTTTGCTGAGGGTGAAGAAAATATTGGCAAACGCTGTAGACCCCAGCATCGCCACCCCCAGGGTAAAGCCGCCGATAATACCCACGGTCATTACCCAAAAAAAGGCATCTTTGGTGGGAAATAAAATCAGGCCAAAGGCGCACCACAGCAGCAGCGAAAGCATATCGCAGGCTTTTTCAAAGACCACCATCGAGAGAGACAGAGAGCCGCTCAAATGGCCGCGATCGCGCATAAAGTAAGCCTTGGCAATATCCCCCATTTTGGAGGGCAGCACCATATTTAGAGTGCTAGCGGCCAAAATCAGTCGATTGGCTTCCCCAAAGCCGAGGGTGGATTCTTGGGGCACAAGCTGCTGTAGCCGCCAGGATGTAAAGGCGGTAATCGGCACAACCATCCCCAAACTAATTGCCATCCACAGGCGATCGCAGTTGCGAAACACCGCCACCAGCCCCTGAAAGTCAATCTGGGTGTAAATCAGCACCAAGATTCCGAGGCTAACAATAATCGAAATAATCCGTTTCATGGAGCATCACCGAAAGGGGGCGAGATCAGCACATTTCCGCGCTGAGAACACTAAGAAAACTAAGAACACTTACAGCGTCCGCTCTACTGTCAAAGGTTCCCCAGCAGTCAGTCGCTGTACCTGGGGCGTCAGATCTAGCCAGGGCTGTAGCTGTCCCCGCTGAAAGGTGCGGCTCATCACCACGTAAATCGACGTTTGATCCACCCCAATGCCCGCTGATGCCACGGCATCCCAACCTTCTGCCGTGAGTCGATCGGCCACATGCCAGGTGCCATCTTGCCAGGTAAAGCGCCGCTCAAACTTAAATGGTGCCGGCTTTTTGCCCGTGATCAGCACTTTTTGCAGGGCTTTGCGAATCAGATTGGGAAAGAAGCGGCCCAGTGTCAGCATGACCACTCGTAAAATCATCAGATTGGTCGGGGTCATTTGCTTTTGTTTGGCCCAACCCAGCGCTCCCCGAATCACAATTTCCCTATCCGTTAGCTGAATATCGTAAGGCCCCACCAAATGGCCCACAGCATTTTTTAGCTTGCGGCCTTGGCGCACCTGAAGCGAAAACTGAGTATCAGAGAGTATTAGGCGATCGCCCCGAAAAAACTTAAACGCGCCGCCCTTATTGAGCCCCAGATACAGCTTGGTATCGTCTCGCTGCTCAATTAAAATTCGAGCATTTTTGAGCCAGATCCGTCCCGGTGTCGGCGGCTTGGTGGGCGGGCGATCGCTAACAAAATCACGCCACGCCAGCAGATAGTTCCAGGTGTGGTGTCCCACAATATGGTCGTCGGCGTAGCAGGCGCCCAGCCCTGTTTGCAGCCCGGTTAAAAACCGATCGTTAATGCTGAGGGCTTCCGGCATCCACTTACCAATTAGCTCAAAACCGTGGGGGAAAAAGTTGTAGGTGTTGCGGCTGGTATATTCCCCGCCATAGGAGCCATCAGGGTGAACAAAGTGAGATGCCAAAATCACCCCCTGGGTAATAGCCTCTCTGAGGCGATCGCTGGGGCGTAGCTCATAGAGCCGCGCCAAGCAAGACAGGGTCAACGTGTGATAGCCCGGATCGCAGCCTTCATATTCTTGGAACCAGCCCTCTGTATCTTGCCAGTCGAAGACAAGGTTAATGCGATCGCCAATGGCCTGGTCCCACTTGTCGGTGTTGAGCAATCGCCCCGTCAGCTCCATACATAGGGCAATCAGGGCTTGATGATTAGTCAACCGACCGCTCTCCAAATGGTGGGCTAGCCAATCGGCTCGCAGCTCAAAGAATTTCAGCGCCTCCGGATGATTTAACGCCAGCGCCCTGTAGCTCTCCAAACAGGCCAGCAGTGAAAACGCCGCCGCCCCGCTCGCCCGCTCAAACGGAAAATAGTCATCACAGGAGCCGTCACGATGGGCGCTGCGGGCCGCATAGAGAATACCCGCCTGCACCCACTCCCGCAAAATCGGCTCTTGATAAAACGGGTTATCTGGCAAATTGGTCTCATAGGCCAGCGCCAGCGGCCAGACAAATTCTTGAGACATGCCGCTGGGAAAGTCAATGATTTTATATTGCCAAAAGTTGCGATCGAAACAGCCATAGGTTGGGCTATGGGGATTGCGATCTTGCAGGGTCAAAATCTTAGGAATTTGAGCCAGGGCAGCCTGGGCAAAGGCATCGCGTCGAGTCATTTAAACTCACCCCTCTCCTTTCTGGCGACGGATATGTTCTTCAATATCCCGTCGGCGGGCGCGCAGTTGGATATCTTCCAATAGCTTGCGGTTGGCCGAGAGTAAATCGGCGATAAACCCAAAAATCCAGAGTTGAACCCCAATTAGCAGCAAAATTGCCGCCAAAATCAGGCTGGGTACGCGAGTCCGTTCGGCGCCAACCATCAAATAAAACACCCAGCGCAGCCCCAGCAAAAAGCCAACCGAAAAAGGGACCGTGCCCAAAATCGTAAAGAACTGAAGCGGGCGGTAGGTGGCAAAAATACGCAGAATTGTAAACAGCGATCGCTGCACATAGGACCAAATGCTTTTGACCAGCCGGGACGGTCGTAAATAGCCATTGGTGCGAATCGGCACCGACACAATGGCCATGCCCTTTTGCCCTGCCTGAATAATCGTCTCCAGGGTGTAGGTATACTCATTAAACACATTCATCTGCAGAGCGGCATGACGGCTCAGCGCCCGGAAACCGCTAGGGGCATCGGCAACGGCGGTATTACTAGCCACTCGCACGGCCCAACTGCCCAACCCCTGCAGCATTTTTTTGATCGGCGAAAAATGCTTGATTTGGCGGATGGGCCGCGCCCCCACCACAATTTCGGCCTCTCCGTTCACAATTGGCTCAATCAGCTTAGGAATATCGCCCGCATAGTACTGGTTGTCAGCGTCGGTGTTGACGATAATATCGGCTCCGGCCTTGAGGCATGCCTCTAACCCCGCCATAAAGCCCTTTGCCAGTCCCTGATTATGGTCAAAGCTGACGATATGATCCACCCCCATCTGGCGAGCAGCATCCACCGTCCCGTCCGTGCTGCCGTCGTTAATAATTAACCATTCCACTACGTCAACCCCCGGCACCTCCCGCGGCAGCTCTGAAAGGGTGATGCCCAGGGTCGCTTCTTCGTTGTAGCAGGGGATTTGAATAATCAGTTTCATCTTGAATCGCAGCGAACCGTGAGAACGAATAGGCTAGCCTGTAAGAACAATTTGCTAAATCAAATAGAGCCAAACCAGAAATAAAACTAAATCAACATTAAAGCCAAAGGCTAGAAGATTGAATCACTAAACTGAATACTGGGCAAAGTTTATGGGACAAAGTTTATTGGGCAAAGTTCACTAGACAAAGCTAGGGGCGCGAAGACGCGATCGCCTCCTTAACTTTGCCCGACGGATGCGCCAAGCGCCACCCCCACCACAAACAGCCCAATCCGGCCACCACCATTAATAGCGCCACAAAGACTCCTACAATAACTGGAATACCCGCTACAGGCAGCATCCACCACCAAACCGCCAAAATTTGCAGCAAATCAGAATCGACCAAATTCCCCCGAGCCGGCGCACTGCCGACCCCCTGCAGCACGGTAGCTACATCTGTCGTTAAGGCAATATTGATTTGGCGAATGGTTGCGCCCCAAGCGTTAAAGATAGGCGCATCTCCCCAGTAACCCCAGAGCGAAAGCGCCTGCGAAATGCGATCGGCATCAGCCGCCTCAGCGTAGTAGCGCTGGTAAAACGTAATTAGGTTGTGGCCGTTCGCCAAAAATCCAACTCCGCTCAGGGCAATCAGCCACTGCTGCCCCTTGCGATCTAGCAGGGCGGTCGCCGCCATTAGCGCAGGCAGGGTGGGCACAAAAAAGCGCGGCCCCCAGCTCCAGCCCCCAAACTCCCAAAACGCATGCAGAATCCAAAAGCCGCTGAACAGGGCCGCGATGGAGGCTGCATCGGCGAATCCCCGATGTTTCCACAGCTTCCACAGCCCCACGATCGCCAAAATTGTAGGCGGACAGTACCAAAACAAACCGCCGCCCGCCCCCGGACTAAGAATCAGCCCTACAAAGCGCCCCACCATGCCGTCCAGCGTAAAGCGTGACGCATCTTGACCGCTGGAGAGGATATCGCCAAAGCGCATGTAGTTGTAGGCAAAATACAGCCCCATCCCGGCGCAGGTGCCCAAAAACGGCATTAGCACCCGATAAATGGGATAGCGCTTAAGCAGAAAATAAAGTGCGATCGCTGGGCCAACGACCACCCCCGCAGGTTTGGCTGTAATCACTAAAGCAGCTAGCACACTGGCCCCGATATGAGCTTTCCAGCTTTTGCCCAGCGCCAAATACAGGGCCGTTGTTGTCATTGCCGACAGCAGCGGTTCGGCAAATAGCTCCCGCGAATAGACCAGTGCCACTGTGCCAAAGGCATAGCAAACCGATGCAATAAACGATCCAACCTGCCGTGCCCCTAGCCGCCGCGCTAGGAAAAACACCATCGCCGTGCAGTAGCCCGTCAGCAGCACAGAAACCACCAGAGCGCAGACCGCCGCCGTGTAGTGTGTCGGCAAGTTAAGCAGATTGCCCAAAAATAACCCCACGGCTACAAACGGCATGGCCACCACGGGCAGCAGCGGATAGCGAATGGAATAGTATTGCCCGTCCCGGCCCAGCACGCCGCCCGCTTCTTTTGGAATAGAGAAGCTGCCCTCTCGCAATAAGGATTTAGACATATTGAGCATATCGTTGCCGTCAAATCCCCAAATGCCGGGCTTTAGGAACGCCAACAGAAACAGCACAACGCCTAAAAAGAGAAGCACGCCAATCCATCGCTCTCGATTGTGATAACCAGTTGAATCCAGGACTGAAGCTTTGACCACGGTTCTGCTTTGAATGAAAAGGACGGCTCAGATGCGATCGCTGCGGGACATTTGATGCCATCGCCATCAGCAAACGGCGTCTAATGCTCTAAGCGTTCCCACGCGTCAAAAAAGATCCCACCAGGCAGATATGTCGATGTCGTATTATCTGCCGAATATCCCGACAGCAGCATTCTTTTCGCGAAATAAAGACACAGGTAAAGATTGAATGAACTCAAGGGCGATCCCTTGGCACTTCTCACTGCTGCAGGCCATGCTTTAGGGGAAATTACGGACAAGGATCGGTATATCGTCGTTTGATTTGAGTGATTTAACTAATTTTTCATAAAGTTCTCCGTAAGAATTTGGTTTCTGTTATGGCCCGAATATCGGGTTGAGGCAGCCGAGCGGTCCAGTCTAGAAGACGGCTTTTGAGGTTGGCTGCACTGGGTTACTGGTCACGCTGGGTTGCTGGTCACGCTGGGCCGATAGTCAAGGTTCACTATTCACCCAAATCGGGATTCAGAATGCCTGATTCCGAAACAAAGTCTTGAAAATTGCGATGTAAGGTACTGTTTTTCTGCATTAGATATGGCGGAATCTTCTGTTTTTGATAGCTTGTTTGGTTTTGAGAATCTCTCATCTCAGCCCGAAACTGCGCAAAATCTAGTCGGAAGCGCTCCTAGCACCATTCCGCTGGATTTTCAGGCTTTTTTCATGGCCATGGGCATGAATTGGAGCGATTTTGCCCCTGATGTGTCCGACGCAGCCCCCGAACGGCCCGTGGTTGAGCCACCTGATGCTGACGCTGACGGCGCGAGTCAGGTTGAAGGGGCTTCTGCTGTGGAGGCGACGGCTGACAATGCGGTCCCCGATTCACCGCCTGATTCACTGCCTGATTCAACAGGCACTCTCCCGGACATGGCCGGAGAGCCTGTATCGCCTGGTCTAACAGTCTTTTCTTTAGATGTCTCTGCTTTCACAGTTTCTGCGCCATCACCAGATGATGCTCTTTCACTCGATGCGCCCGAATCTGGTGAAGGTGCAGATGACTCAACTAATTTCGACGATTTTGACGCGATCGCCCCCGATCCATCACCTAAGCCACTATCTGAGCCATTAACCGCTCAGCAGCAGGCTACCGTTGAGCAAATCTTGGCCGCTGATGCCGATGTTCTGGGCCTAACGGGCGTTGCCAACGATAGTGAAACGCTGCAAAAACTCGTCAGCGCTTTAAATAGTCAGTTGGGAGATGAGGTTTACGCCGCAATCGCCCTCGGCCCCGACCAGCTGGGCACGGCAGATAAAACCGTTGGCCTTCTCTACAAATCTGCCATCGCCAATCCGATAGGAGAGGCCACAGTGCTTAATGAGGGAGCTTTTGCGCTTCCCTCAGCGCCCGATGCGACAGAGCCGCCGATCGTTTCAAACATCATCGAGGGAGCTTTCAGCGAAGAGGCTCCGACGCCAACGGGTATTGCCAATATCGTCGCAGACGAGATACCCCCAAATACGCCAGCGGTAACGCCAAATATAGCTGATACGGCGACCTTTGGCCTTCCGGTAGCCCAGGCTTTTGAAGAAATTGCGACCGGGGAGATCTTTACTCTGGTGGTGGTTGAGCAACTGCCACAGGATGCGCCTGAGGCAGCTGAAGATCTAGCTAATTGGCTATCAGCCCAGTCAACTCAGATATTTGACAGTGATGTTTTAGTCGTTGGCAATCTGGATTTTGGTACGCCGGGTGTGCCTCAGGCGCTTTCTGATGCCGGATATAGCAGCTTAGAAGACAGTAGTGTGCCTGATACAACAGGCGCGCAAGACTCACCTGATGTTTTGCCGAACATAGATGCCACTGCATCCGATGGGGCCATCACAGTTTTGGAAGATACATCCGGCTTAGTTGCTGAAGTTCCCGAGATAGATGGCGTTGAACCGGATTCCGCCGAACCGGATGTTGCAGTTGCGGCTTTGGAAGAGGCACCCGATATTTTGCCTGATGCAGACGGGGCTGAACCGGATTCAGCAATCGCCGATTTGGACGATACCCCTGATGCAGATGGGGCTAAACCGGATGTTGCGATCGCGGCTTTGCTCAGCGAGTCTTTGCAGTCTCAGGCCGTTTGGGTGGGCAATGAGCTGGTCGAAGCTACCGACGATGAAGATAGTGAACCGAAAGACCTTGGCGATCAGCCTAGTCAAGACGATTTCGACCCCAAAAATCAGAACCCTCAGTCTGTCACGATTGGTCTGGATTTAGAGCAGACCACCATCACGGGGACATCCCTGCGTGATGTCCTGACCGGCAGCGATCGCGATGAAGTATTTGTAGGGCTTTCGGGTGGTGACTCTATCACTACTGGCAGCGGTTTTGACCAAATTGTTTACAACGATTTTGCTGACGGGGGCGATCGCATTATGGACTTTTCCCCCGACTCCGATCGCCTCGTTTTAACTACTCTATTTAGCGACATTGATAACAAACCAACCACCTTTACTGAAGCGGTAAGCCTAGGATACTTGGCTATGCAAAGTCAGGGTGATGATATCTGGCTGCAGTTTGATCCAACTGGTAACGGTATGGGACGAACGCTGCTGATCTTAAACAATCTTTCCGAAGACAGTATAAGCGATAAAAATATCGTGCTTTAAGCGAGCGAAATCTTAAAGCGTTAGACGTCAATTTTTAGTGAGCTAATTTTCCCTGTTTCCCTGTCCAAATTCCATCGGTTGTGTGCATCCCAGTCCGCCAGATTTTAATCGGTTTTAGTCGAAACTAATCTTTTCTATTCACACAAAGCGATCGCTCCCATTGTGATTCTTCCCGTTGGAATTCAACCATAATGCTCGGTTCTTTTCCCATAAAAAAAGCGGCTTTTTTAGCAAGCTGCTCAGGGCTGGTGAGCTGCTCACTTTTAGTAGAGTGTGGGCTACGTCCACCTGAGGCTCAGGCAGCGACCTTTGTATTCGATAATTGGAACACTATAGGAGACGTTTTTTCCATAGAGAACCAAGTTGCCCTGTCAACAAACGCTCTATTAGAAGAAGATTTACCCGCCGCCTTAGACGAAGACGTCAATTTTTCAGGTAATCCCGCCGTCAGCATATTTGAACTCGAAGATTTTTTGGGCTTGCCACCTTTAGCTCTTGATTTGCCTCAAACTCAAGCTTATCAGGGGTCTGGACTATACTTAGATATTCAACTGACCCAGCCGACTACATTTGAATTCGATTGGCTATTTTTAACCAATGAATCTTTCTTTGATCCTGTTTTTCAAGACTACGGTTTTATTGCCGTTAATGACACGATTATTCCCATTGCCAATGCTTTAGAGCCTTTATTACCGTCTTCGTCAGGCTATCAGTCTCAGCGTTTAGGCAGCTACCGTCAAGCATTGGCTCCAGGCCAATATCGAATTGCTATTGGCATCGTTGATGTGGGTGATGCCGCGGTTTCTTCCGGGCTAATGATTGGCAATGCTGAGTTTTCGCCTCCGCTTTCGGATGGGGGTGATGGGTCTGGTAACGGGGATGGCGGTGACGGGGATGGTAATGGCAACGGGGATGGTAATGGCGACGGTGACGGTGATGGGGAGAATGGCTCTGGTGATGGCGGCAATGGGGAGAATGGGTCTGGTGATGGTGATGGTGATGGTACTGGCGAGGGTGACGGGGAGAATGGCGACGGAGGTAATGGTTCCGGTGACGGTGATGGGGGTAATGGGTCTGGTGATGGTGATGGCGGCGATGGGGAGAATGGTGACGGAGGTAATGGGTCTGGTGACGGTGACGGGGAGAATGGCTCTGGTAATGGTGATGGGGGCGATGGTTCCGGCGACGGCGGTAATGGGTCGGAGCCGGTGAAAATTCCGGAGTCTTTCGGTGGATTGACCTATGGCCTCCTGGGATTGATTGTTTTGGCTGGTGGTTTAGTGAGAAGATTAACGGCAGGCAACTCTGATTCTGATATCGCTGCTCCTGACTAAGGCAATATGGCTCCTATTATCAAAGTCGGCGATCGCACCCTGTCGGCCCCTGAGCTTGTCGATTGCCTGAATCGGCATCAGCTGATGCCGCGCCTAATTCAAGAACTTATTATTGACGATGCGATCGCGCCGATAACCTGTGACGAAAACGAAATCGCGATCGCCCATCAAACCTTTGCCCAAGAGCATCAGCTTGCAACAGAGGCTGAAAAAGTCGCTTGGCAACAGCAGCGAAACCTATCTCCAGCGGCTTATGAAGCACTGGTTTTACGAGATATCAAGCTTGAGAAGTACAAAGCGAGCACCTGGGCTAGCCAGGTAGAATCCTACTTTTTGCAGCGTAAAACCCAACTGGATCGGGTGCTGTATTCTCTAATTCGTACCAAAGACGCTGGCCTTGCCCAAGAGCTATACTTCCGCATCCACGACGATGGCGAATCCTTTAGTGATTTGGCCCGCCAGTATTCAGAAGGTCAGGAGGCTCAGACCGGGGGGCTGGTCGGGCCTGTGGAGCTGAGTGTTCCCCATCCGACCCTGGCAAAGATGCTCTCTATCAGCCAGCCCGAACAAGTTTGGTCGCCGACCCGCATTGGCGAATGGTTTATCGTCGTCCGGTTAGAAAAGTTTGTTCCCGCTCAAATGGACGATGCAATGCGCCAGCGACTGCTCAATGAGCTGTTTGGCCAGTGGCTACAGTCCCAGCTTCAAAGCAGCACCGTTGAAGTGCTTTCGTCGGTGTCGGATTCAGCTTAAGCTTTACTCAAACGGCGATCGCACCTTTTTTAACAGCTGATAAAACGGTTCCCAATTGTCCTCTACCGTAATCGGTTCCCAAATCGCCTCAATTTCGGGCCTAAGCAGCACCGTTTGAGGATTGTTTGCCTTTAGGGTAGGCGCTACTGACTCAAATTCAACCGTGTTTAGGCAGCGATGATAAATCTCGCGCCACTGATCCAGCAGCGTTTGAGCGTCTGGATCTGACGCCTGCATTGTTGTGCTCAAAATATTAACTGCATCTATTCGCCAACTGGGTGAGCACTGCTGAGCCAGTCCCAAAAAGAAATCGTGATAGCCCACTTGGGTGCTCGCCAGCAGGGTTAATGTTTCACTAATGAGTTGCTCGCTCAGGTCAGGATCGAGCTGGGTAAACCCAAGTTTTTTCAGCATGCGATCGCGGTAGTGCTGCTGATAATAGTCGTCAAACTGAGCTAAACCGGAGTCTAAATCGGCCTGATCAATCACTAGCTTTAGCGGCTTTTGCAGCACCTCTAAATTCAGCTTGCAGATAATCGGCTGATTTTTGTAGCAGTATCGCCGTGCGTAATCAAAATAAGCCGCAGTAAACGATGGATCATACTGATCCATAAAGGCATAGGGACCGTAGTCGAAGCTTTCCCCAGTAATCGACATATTGTCCGTATTCAGCACCCCGTGGCAAAATCCCACGGACATCCACTGAGCCGCCAACTTTGCGGTGCGCGCCACTAGTTCGTCATAAAAGCGGGCATCCTGCTCCTTTGCATCCGGACTATCCAGCAAATGGGCATAGTAAATTTCGATCACGTGATCGAGCAGCTTACGGATTAAATCTGGTCGCTGAAAATATTCCAGCCGCTCAAAGGTGCCAAACCGAATATGAGACCGGCTAAAGCGCACCATCACCGATGAGCGGGTGGGCGAAGGTTCATCGCCGCGCCACAGCCCTTCTCCGGTTTCAATCATGGTGAAACAGCGAGAGGTATTTACCCCTAGCGCATGCAGCGTCTCTGCCGCCAACGCTTCTCGCACGCCGCCCTTAAGGGTTAGTCGTCCGTCGCCGCCGCGAGAATAGGGGGTGGTGCCAGAGCCTTTAGTGCCCAGATCGTACAGATCACCATCAACCCCGCGCAGCTGACCATACAAAAACCCCCGACCGTCTCCCAGCTCTGAGTTGTATGCGCCGAACTGATAGCCGTGATAGCGCAGGGCTAAGAGCGGTTCCCGGTGTTGAAACTTACCGTAAGCCTCAATAAAGTCGTCGTCGCTGACGGTTGCAGGAGTGAGTCCGAGTTTAACTAGCAGGTCGTCGTTGCGAAAGCGTAGAGTGTGCTGGGGAAAGCTTGCCGCTGCCACCCCGTCATAATAGTCATTGCCTAGGGACTCTAAAGCGGGTTCAAAGGCAAGATTGAGCAGAGGATTGTCGGCCATTGCATTGAGGTAAAGCGGTTCTTTCCGATCTTATAGTGTTGCCCTGCTTCTGCCGTAAGTCTGCCCTAAGTCTATTTGAGAGGGGTTTGATGCAGATGGGCTAATGGATGGACAAGCTGGCTGGCTAAACTCGGTAAGCTATTAAGGATGATTGGCTGAGATATATCTGTGGTCCCTCTTAAAGACGAAAATCCTATCCGGATTACGCCCTACGTTACCTATGGGCTGATTGCGGTCAATGTATTGATTTTTTTGTTTGAGCTGAGCTTATCCCCCCGGGGACTGAGCAGGTTCTTTAACCAGTGGGCCATTGTCCCTAAGGAGCTGACCCTGAGCTTGCAAACGGGTCTTGGGGCTCCCAACCTATCTGAGTGGATTACGCTGGTGAGCAGTCAGTTTCTCCACGCGGGCTTTTTGCACGTTGGCGGCAATATGCTGTACCTGTGGATTTTTGGCAACAACCTGGAAGAGCAGATGGGCCGCTGGCGGTTTTTGAGCTTTTATTTGCTCTGCGGAGTGCTGGCAGGATTGGCCCAGTGCTATTTCAATACAGATTCTGCGGTGCCGTCTCTAGGAGCAAGCGGCGCGATCGCGGGCGTGATGGGAGCCTATATTTTTCGGTTTCCCAAGGTGAAAATTTTGACCCTGATCCCCTTTGGCATTTTCTTTTACACCCTGCGGATTCCGGCTCTGCTCTATCTGGGGTTTTGGTTTGTACAGCAGGCGTTTTATGGCGTTGCCAGCCTGGAAGCGCCCGCCACGGTGGGCATGGAAGGGGGCGGCGTGGCGTACTGGGCTCACGCGGGCGGCTTTGCGTTTGGGGCGCTGCTGGGGCCGATGTTTGGCCTGTTTGGTGAAGACACTCAGCTAGAAGAGCAACTGGCCGCGATCGCAGAAAATCCCTTCGCCGATCGCTCAGACGACACCCAGACCTAGAAAATATTCGCACGTTAAGGCTTTCAGTTATTAATGGGGTTCGCTTCAGAAGTAGGCAAAGTTCTTATTCCAGTTCCTGGGGAGCAATCTCAGGCTCTCAGCTTAGCGCGGGCTTGATTTAGCCCTGTATAACCAGAAAAGAAACCATTCGATTCCGAAAGTGGCTAGCATTTACAGCCAGATCAACCTAACGTGTGAGTTCGATAGTAGGAGCTGACTCATGAGCACAGCGCTTGATCCAGGGATTTGCTACCGGGCTATTCAGACCCGCGATCGCCGCTTTGACGGGCTGTTTTTCACGGCTGTCCGTTCTACCGGTATCTTTTGTCGGCCTGTGTGTCCTGCCAAGGTTCCCAAACGGAAAAACTGTACCTTTTACCGAAGTGCCGCTGCGGCTCAGCAGGCAGGCTATCGTCCCTGTCTGCGCTGTCGGCCAGAGATTGCCCCTCAGCTATGGGCTGCTGCTGACGGTTCTGATGTGGTTCCACGGGCCTTGCAGATGATTGGAGCGGGTGCTTTAGATGAGCTATCGGTGAGTGATTTGGCACATCGACTCAGGGTGAGCGATCGCTACCTGCGCCGCCGCTTCGCTGAAGACCTGGGCACCGCTCCCAGTCAGGTCGCTAAAACCCGCCGCCTGCTGTTTGCCAAGCAGTTGATTACCGACACCACTTTGACCATGACGGAAATTGCGATCGCAGCCGGATTCAAAAGTATCCGTAGCTTCAATCGCTCTTTGCAACAAACCTATGGCTGTCCCCCCACAGACCTTAGACGCCATCGGCAGAGCGCTTCTGCAGAAGACCCCATCACGCTCAAGCTGCCCTTTAGCCCGCCCTACAACTGGGAGGCGATCGCGGCCTTTTGCAGGGGTCATGCTACGCCAGGATTAACGTCGGCTACCTCCTATCGCTATTGCCGCACCATTGAGCTGGAAGGTCACCACGGCTGGATTTCAGTAGGGCCCATTTTAGACAAGCCTTACCTACAGGCACACATTACCTTTCCGAAAGTAGGGCTGCTGGCGAAAATTGTTGCTCGTCTGCAGCGCATGTTTGATCTCTCTGCAACTGTCGCCGTTATTGAGCAGCAGCTCCAGCAAGATCCGATATTTCAACATCAGTTTCAGCGGGGGCTGAGAATTCCTGGCGCGTGGGATCCATTTGAGCTGGCCGTGCGTGCAATTGTTGGCCAGCAGGTGAGTGTGGTCGCTGCCAATACCCTGTTTCAGCGCATTGTGACCCAATACGGTCAACCCCTATCGGTTCCGGCAGCTCCGCCAGAGCTGCAGTACGTATTTCCTCAGCCTGCGGTGCTGGCAGCCGCCGACTTAACCGAAGTCGGCATCATTCGATCGCGGGCGATCGCGATTTCTACCCTGGCCCAGGCCGTAGCCGACAGGCCCGATTTCTTTGCGCGCTTAACGACTTTAGAGGAAGCCGTTAACACCCTCTGCCAGCTCCGGGGCATTGGTCCTTGGACCGCTCACTATATTGCGATGCGAGCATTGCAGATTCCCGATGCATTTCCTCCCGGCGATATTGGTCTTCTGCGGGGTATCGCGGCCCTTGGTAAATCCCTGACCAAAGCCCAACTGCAGCAGCGATCAATCGCGTGGCAACCCTGGCGGGCCTACGCTGCTATGCAGCTTTGGGCATTCGATAGTCAAGCCGCAGCGGGCAAAAGTACTCAATCTGCTCAGCTGGAAGGCTTACCAGCATAATGTCTTTTACTGTTCTGTGCTAACTGGAAATACTGAGGCTAAGAAAACTGTAATGGGTATACCCGCTCAAAAATCTAAAATTCAAAACCCAAAATCGGCGTTGCTGGTCGATCGCATTCCGTCTCCCATTGGCTCAATTTGGGTCGTCACCCAAGACGATATACTCTGCGCGGTTGACTTTGAAGACTGCGAAAATCGCCTGCTGTCGCTGCTGCAAAAACGCTTTGGTCAGGTGCAGCTGCGCGAGGCCAATAATCCGGGGGGCGTGAGCGATCGCATCCGCGCCTATCTAGATGGGGATTTGCACAGCTTAGACAATATTCCGACAGCAACAGGCGGTACTGACTTTCAGCAGCAGGTATGGCAGGCACTGCGGACGATTCCACTGGGTCAGGTCATTACCTATGGCGAACTAGCAAAACAGATCGGTCGTCCCAAAGCGGTTCGCGCTGTCGGTATGACGAACGGACTTAACCCAATTTCAATTGTGCTGCCCTGTCACCGGGTCATCGGTGCCAATGGCAAACTGACCGGCTATGCCGGGGGACTACCCCGTAAACAGTGGCTGCTGGCCCATGAGGGCGTTCGATAGCTTGATTCAAATCTCTTCATATCGAAGATTCACATTGATCTGATCAGGACTCAACATTACCCCCTGCAGCACCAGCACCACGCGCTTTTCGTCTGAGCGGGGCGAGAGGCTATCCCCTGGCGGCAGCTCAAATACCAGGCTAAATCCCCAATCCCCCACTACCTGAAGTAACGCCACGGCTTCATATCCCTGCTGGGGCAGTTGGCGCTGGTAAAACGCCGCTATTGATTCTGGAGAAGACAAGCGCTGAAAATTGAACGCCACCTGACCGTAGGCGTTGGCGCTAAATATTTCGCAGGGGGATTGATCTGATGATTGATCTAACGGTGAGGGTAGCGATCGCAGCGCCGAGCGCACGGCTACAGTGGCCTCAGGCACTGGGCTGGCAAAGTCAACGGTGCAGTCCGCTCTGCAGCCTGCCGCGGTTTCACAAGCCGAATGTCCCTGACTCGGCTCGGCTCCGATTAGCCCTCCGGTAATCAACAGCGTAGCTGCCCAAAGCGATCGCGGGTCAAACTTCAACATGGCAGGATTTGCAAGCAAAAAAATTATCGAGATTCGGTCAATTTTTGCCTCAACTGGGGCAAAAGCGTCGGTCTTTTGAGTTCAACTCTGATACATTAACCAACACGCGGGGCTGCTACCTGCCATTACCCTCCAGTCTATAGCTTTGGTCAGATTGCGCACTCCACCTAGTGTTGCTGGAGTCGTTGGCGCAGAAGCAATCTGACTCACAGTCTTGTCCTGATCGTCCCTTCGGCTGCTATATGACCCAAGATACATCCCTAGACTTTCGGCTGGTCAAGCGTGTTTGCCAGCTTCAACAGGCTCTAGATCAAGCCATGACGTCTCTGCATGAGCTGCGATCGCGGGTGGCATCCCAAGACTTAGTCGAATCTCAACTGGCCAAAACTGAAAACTTTGCCAATGCCCAGCAAAAAGCAATCGCTGTGCTACAGGCCAAACTCACTCAGAAACATCAGTGGCAAACCCGGATGCTGCACGAATTTGCGGCAGCAATTGATAGCCTGCTGGAGCGGCAGCATATCGCGCTAAGTCGTTTACAAATTTTGCTTCAGCACAGCGATGTCGAAATCCAGAATTATTTTATGCAGCGTCATCGGGGGCAGACTCAGAGCTTTGGACAGATGCAGCTTCCTGCCCACCAGTCGCGTTTAGCCCTGGAGTCAGAAGTCCAGGTTGCCCGCATGTTAATTGTCAATTTGGGAACCCAGCTCAAAACCACGGGACAGTTGCTGCAGGTGCTAGAGCAAAGTGCAACCCAGCACCAGCTTTATCTCACCCGGATGGAAGCCTCCCTTCAACCGCTTGATTTAGTAACAGGCGAGTCAGAGGAATCTCAGAGCAATCTATGTCCCGACGTTGTAGGCCAAGGGCTTCAGGCTGCCGAAGACCGTTTTGGGGAGGGCGTTGAAGAAAAACGGGATCATGCGATCGCGGCCCGCCCCCTTCGAGAAACCGAAGATACCGTTTCTGACGCCCTATCTCTCGATGCCTCTCCCCAGGTAATGGTGTTTGAGCTGTATCACGAGCTTAAAACCACTCAGCTCAAAATGGAGGTGATCGAAGCAGAGCTAGCCGAGCGTATTCGTCAGCATAGCCAGCTTCATCAGCGCTGTCAGCAGCTTTCGGCAGAGCGAGACTACTACAAGGCTCAGATGGAAGCTCTGCAGCAGCAAGTCACGCAGCTCAAGTTATGGCGCGATCGGCAGCGCGGGTAGATTCAGAGGTGTGACCAAAATTTCGTGTCAGTGAAAGCATTTTGCTGGCGTATTGCCAGAAGCGACCCAGCAGCGATTAAGAGGGTCGCATTTAATCTACATAAAAACCAGAACATCGTCTAAATCAGCGGCAATAGATAAAACCAGCGGCAGTGGACGCAAATGCTGACATAGCGACGAAACCTGGCCGTTTGCAATCGGTAACTTTACCAAAGCTTAACCCTACGTTCGCATGGCCTTAAGCCGCTGTCCCGATCATACTTTTGGACTTTGAGATATTTCTGGGGATCGTTTTGCCATTTTCCTCTGTTGTATTGTGGCTAAATTATGTTTGAAGCGATCGCCTACTGTCTGTTGGGATTCACAAGTTGATATCAAAGTTGCTGCCCTGATTTGTGCTGGTTTCGTCTTGGGCGGATTATTCGGCGCTAAAGTTGCCGTGCAGATTCCCGAATTGTGGCTGAAGCGAATGTTTAGCGTCTCTTTAGTTGGCGTTGGATTACGAATGATTTTATCGAGATAAAATTAGGCCGGTCAATTTCACAGCAGCCTGTCGAAGGGGTTAGGCGGGTTGCATGTCAGATTGATTCTGTGCCAACAGCTCCAGCAGCACCGGGTATGGCGAGTAATCTGACTAAACCGATATCTTGAGAACTACCGATCGAAGCTTAAAAATAGATTTATGTAAATGAATGTTCCTTTAGACGCATCCTACCCGTCCGTTTTCTCGGTTTGCAGCAAGCGCATATTAATTGTCGAAGACGAAGATTTAATTCGGGATGCAGTCGCCTTAGCTCTAACCGATGAAGGATACGAGGTGACTGTGGCGAAAGAGGGGACAGAAGCCCTAGACGCCCTCTGTCTGCCCACCGAGCCCCATCGGTATGAGGCCAAAGTTGACCTCGCGATTTTAGATTTAATGCTGCCGGGAATTGATGGGCTAGATTTGTGTCGATTGGCTAGGCGGCGGGATATTGATATTCCAATCTTGATTTTGAGCGCCAAAAGCAGTGAAACCGACCGGGTGGTTGGGCTGGAAGTGGGGGCCGACGATTATTTAGCTAAGCCCTTTGGCATGGGAGAACTCTTAGCTCGATGTCGAGCCTTGTTGCGGCGATACCAGGCCAGTCGCCGCAATGAACCTAAGTCAGTGACAACATTTGAGGATATTACCCTGTTTCAAAATGAGCTGCGGGTGACGGTGGGCGATCGCGAAGTCAATCTGTCGCCAAAGGAATTTCGTATTCTAGAGCTGTTTATGCAGCATCCGAAGCGGGTCTGGTCGCGGGAGCAGCTGATTGAGCAAATCTGGGGGCCAGAATTTATGGGCGATCGCAAAACGGTAGACGTCCATATTCGCTGGCTGCGAGAAAAAATTGAAGCCAATCCCAGCAATCCTAAATACGTCATTACCCTGCGGGGATTTGGCTATCGATTTGGCTAAGGCTGGCGGCGCTACAGCAGGCGCAGTTGGCGATCGCTTTCGGCAAGTTCTGCGGCAGATCGATCCGCTTCAGAATCGTCCATTTCAAGATGAGATGGGGGCAGGGTGTCTAACCAGCTTTCCCGCTCTTCAGAACAGGCTGGGTCCAGCAGCGTAAGCGCCGCTTCGCTCATGGCGCCAGCAATTTCGGCTAAATCTTCTCGGTTCGCCAGGTATGTCTGCAGTGCGGCCAGTGGTTCCAGGGTGCTGTCGCTGCCCAGTTCTGGCAAACGGGGGCGGGCCAGTTGGCTGACCAGCTCAGGGTGAATGGTGTAAGTATGAGCGGCAGCGAGGGCCTCGCCAAGGGCCACATTGTCGATTTGATCGATTTGATCGGGACGCAGTTTGTACAGTAGGCGCACCACCGCATCGGTAATATCAGCCCCAGCGATCGCCTGCAGCAGCTCTTCTTGAGGCGATTTTGGGGGCGACTCGACCCCAGACGCATCACACTGAGAGCCATTGCCTTTAGAAACATCGCACCTGATTGTTTGAAATCGCCGGACAGGCAAAGGGCAAAACTCAGCTTGGGCGCGGCCTTTTTCAAGATCAATCAGCACATAACCCTTCTCCTCGGCTTCTTCACTAAAATCGACCCGCTCAATGCTGCCGGGATAGAGCGCCAAAGGGCTTTCAGACAAGATTTGGTGTTTATGTACGTGTCCCAGGGCCACATAGTCAAAACAGGGGCGGGCCAGCACCGTCATCGGCACCGTAAACCCCTTACCCACGGCGAGGAACCGCTCCGCGCCGTAGCGGGCCGTATCGGTCATCACATGGCCTAGCAAAACGGTGGGTAAATCTGAATTTAGTCGGCGAATTTCCCCTTCTAGAGCTACCCGCAGCCGATCGACCAGCAGATAGTTGACGTCGGCTAGGGACAGCCCTTCTGTTTCAGGACGGGTTAACAGGGTGGAGTGGGTCAACCAGGGCAGGGTAATGACCTGAACGCCCCCGCTGCGGGTCTGAATCAGGTGAGTCTCTAAGCGATCGCCCACCACAAATCCGGGAACGCCCAGGGTTCGGTAAATACAGAGGCTTGCCCCGCCCTGACCTTGGGAGTGCTGATCGTGGTTGCCCACTAAAAGTACGGTGGGAATATCAGCATCTACCAGGCGTCGAAACTGGCGAGCAAAGGCTTGCTGCACCAGCGGCGGCGGTGTGGCGTCAGGAAAGGCATCGCCGCTAAACAGCACCAAATCCACAGGCTCTGCGATCGCCCGGTCGAGGCAGCGCCCCAAAGTGGCGACAAAATCTTCTAGGCGCGTATTAAGTCCGGTTTCAGGGTTGAGGCGACCATGATTAAAGCCGCTGCCCATATGAATATCAGACAGGTGAAGCAGCTTAATCATGGCAAAATCCTCCTATCTCGGTGGACAAAGTGTGGGCAACTGGGGTAACAACTGCGGGGGGCACACGCAGGTAAACAAATTTAAACCTCATCCGATTTGGAAGCTGGAGTTTTTGGGCAAAAGCCAGGAATCTGGACATGACTAGGATATAGTACGTTTGGCCTAAGTTAACACGGAGCGCAAACGGTAGCCCAAAATAAACGTCAGAATAAGCGGTGGATTAGACACATCAACAAAAGCGTGGCAGCTGGTTTATCCCGATAGCAGTCGATAGGCTAAAACTATGTCCCAGTTGGAGACTCCAAACCCGCATCGCCCCCCAAGACTGGTCCTGCTCCTAGCGGTCGCGATCGCGCTCTTGGCCGGCTGCTCACCGTCTCTGGGTCCCGCGCTAGATTTATCGCTGCCCCCCTGCGTGGCCGACGACTGCAACTGCGGGGATTTTAGCGATCGCGATACGGCCCAGCGGGTGCTTGAGGCTTTCCCGACCGATCCCTATCGCCTGGATCGAGACGGCAATGGACTAGCCTGCGAAAGCTTGCCTGCGGCGGCCCCGCCGCCTGAGGTAACCGCGCCCGTGGCAGAAGGCATCCACCTGACGTTGGGCAATCCCAGTCAGGCCGGTACGACCGACCCCAACAACTATTTGATTCAGCGCCAGGGCTATGCCTTGGGCTACAGCAGCGATCGCGGCGCAGCTCGCTGGGCCAGTTGGCAGCTTGAAATCACCTGGCTGGGAGATACCCCCCGGCAGGACAACTTTCGCCCCGATGGCGCGCTGCCCCGCGGCAGCTATCAGGTAACCCCCAACGACTATCGCGGCAGCGGTTACGACCGAGGACATTTGGTACCCTCCGGCGATCGCACCCGCAGCGTCGCCGACAACGCCGCCACGTTTTTGATGACCAACATTATTCCCCAGGCCCCTGAGAATAACCGGGGCCCGTGGCGAGCCTTGGAAGAATACTGCCGCGATTTGGTCTATCAACAAGATCGAGAGCTGTTTATTATTGCAGGAGCGTACGGTCAGCAGGGCAGCATTAATAATCGGGTTACCGTGCCCTCGCGCATTTGGAAGGTAGTGGTAATACTGGATCTTCCCGGCACTGGGATAGAGGGTGTGAGCCCCAGTAGTCAGATTATCGCGGTGGACATGCCCAATCGAGATGGCCTCTCTGGCAACTGGCAAGACTACCAAACCACCGTTAATCAAATCGAAGTCGCAACGGGGCTGAATCTGCTTTCAGCGGTTCCCATAGAGATTCAGGCGGCGGTTGAGTCAGTTGCGATTTCTATTCCCTAGGGGCTGTCATCATTTAGCGGTCAAGTCTTTATGGGGAAGGTGTTTCAGCCCCTAGTTTATTGTGCGGGGCAGGCGCGGTAATGCTTACAGCGGAAACATTCTGATTTTAATTGATGACTCGCCCTAAGGTGCGTCATCGATTACGTGCCCCCTCTACCTATCATCTGCAGGTATGCTAGGTAATAGGACTTATGCAGTTGCATCCGGCTTTGGCCCCATAGCCCCCAGATATGGGGAAACTGGGTAAAATCTCCTTCAATTGAGGGATGCACGGGGGCGTTGCGTAAGCCCCAAAGAAGCTGATTTTTATCCGCGCTCGAGGATGTTTTGGGATCTATGATCGACCGTCACACGATTCAGATTAACCATCGACAAGCCAATCAGACCTATACCGTTCAGGTGCCGGACAATCGCTACGTCCTCCAAACAGCAGAGAATCAAGGCGCCAAGCTGCCTTTTGCCTGCCGTAATGGGGCCTGTACGACCTGCGCCGTGCGCGTTCTCTCTGGCGACGTCCACCAGCCCGAGGCAATGGGGCTCTCCCCCGATCTTCGCGATCAGGGCTATGCTCTGCTATGCGTCTGCTATGCTCGCTCAGACCTAGAGGTAGAGACCCAGGACGAGGACGAGGTCTATGAACTCCAGTTTGGCCGCTATTTTGGCAAGGGTAAGGTGCGCTTTGGCCTTCCCCTTGAGGATGAGTAAAGCAGCTATAAAATGGGCGCAATCGCGCCTCCAGACTGTCAGAGCTAATATCTTCAGGGCCAAAATTTTCAGACTGGCTTTCAGGCTACGACTTTCCAGGGCGCTGTTTTTAGCGCTAATGGCACTGGGCTTGGGGCTGCAAAGTTGCCAGTCCCAGACCGTTGTCACAGGATTTCTCAGCCAGATTGATGGCGTTTACAGCGGTCAATCCCTATCTGTTGTAACCCCGTTGCCAATCTCATCGGCAGAGCCTGTTTACCGGGTGCGTCTGGCCGGTCTGGATGCTCCTGACCGAGAGCAACTGCCCTGGGGAGCCGCCGCTAAGACTGCAATCTGGGACTGGGTAAATCAGACCTGTGCCAATAACACCCTCACCATTAACTTTCCTGAAGATGCTGAAGTTGATCGCTACAGCCGGGTTTGGGCCTACGTTAGCTGCGGCGATCAGCTGCTTAACGAGCACCTAGTCTTTTACGGTCACGCGATCGCCCGTCGAGACGGGTTGCGGCCTGAAGATTTGCCCTATCAAACTCAACTTAACCGGGCTCAAGAGCACGCTCGTCTGGCAGGGCTAGGTATTTGGAATCCGGCGCAGCCCATGCGCCAAACGCCGGGAGAATTTCGCCAACAGGCCGCCGCCCAATCCTCTACCTAATCTGTTGCCCATGTCTTCTCCAATCGCCGAACTGCCCAGTCTAAAAGAGCGCCAGCGGCTGCTAGAAATCGCCACCGAAGCTGCCCTAGCCGCAGGGGCAGTGTTGCGGCAGTACTGGGGTAAGCTAAATCAAATTGAAGAAAAAGGGCGATCGGGAGACCTAGTTACCGAAGCGGATAAAGCCGCTGAAAAAGCCATCCTGGCCATCCTCAACCGCCATCTGCCCGATCATCCTATTCTGGCTGAAGAGTCGGGTGCTGTGGGCAATCCAGACAGTAGCTCTCCATTTTTATGGGCCATCGATCCCCTCGACGGCACCACTAACTATGCCCATCAGTATCCGTTCTCAGCGGCATCTGTAGGGCTGTTATTCAATCGTGTGCCCATCGTCGGTGCAATTTACGATCCGTTCCATCAGGAACTGTTTCGTGCGGCTAAAGGACTGGGAGCCAGTCGCGATCGCCAGCCTATTCAGGTTTCCACCACCCCCAGCTTAGACAAAAGCCTGTTGGTAACCGGATTTGCCTACGATCGCCGAGAGCGCTTAGACAATAACTACGCCGAGTTTTGCCACTTTACCCACCTCACCCAAGGTGTCCGCCGCGGCGGCGCGGCTTCTCTTGATCTGGCCTACGTTGCCTGCGGTCGCCTTGACGGCTACTGGGAGCGGGGGCTCTCTCCCTGGGATTTGGCTGCCGGAGTTGTGCTGGTGGAAGAAGCGGGAGGCCAGGTGAGCGCCTATGATCAAAGTCCATTTGAAATCGAATCGGGGCGAATTTTGGCCAGCAACGGCCGCCTACACCAGGCGATCAGCAACCAACTCGTGCAGATCAGGCCCCTGCCCCAGTTTGCTCCCTAGTGCCTGCTTAGCTGCCGCGATAGGTGCTGTAAGACCAAGGAGACACCAGCAGCGGCACATGATAGTGAGCACCAGGATCGGCAATGCCCACTCGAATGGGGATCCGATCAAGGAAAGGCGGAGCAGACACAGCTGTCCCTGACGCTGCAAAATAGTCGCCGACGGCAAAGATTAGTTCATAAACGCCCACGGTAAAATCCGTTCCCGTCAGCACAGGCGCATCGGTGCGACCATTGGCATTGGTGCGAGTAACCGTCAACAGAGTCCGGGTTTCAGGATTATCAGACAGCTGCCAGATTTCCACCCTAATTTCTGCAGCAGGACATCCATTAGCAGTATCGAGAACATGGGTGGTAAGTTTGCCAGTTGCCATTGGGATTCGTCTTCCAGAATGATTTTCTGCGGACGATTGTCTACGCCGAAAGAACTTAACTTTAGCTGGCTTTAGACATTTACTACTGTATCTTTGGCCAGATTTCTCACCGAACTTAGTATCGCTGGAGTAGCCAGCATAGAAGCAATCTGACTTGCCATCCGCCCGCACCGTTCAGCGGGTTGCTGTGCAACATGATCGATCCAACTATTGGGCCTCACTGTAATTGATTTAGTTTAGTCTTGCTGAAATAAGCCAAATAATTTCACGTCTCGAGCGCCATCCAATTGACAGTTACCTAAGAATGAGAACAGTTTTATCATTTGAGGACTGTTATAAATAGCTAGGGGCTGTCACTATTTAGTGGTTAAGTCTTTATGCGGAATGCGTTTCAGCCCCTAGTTTATTGTGCGGGGCGGGCGCGGTAATGCTTACACCGGAAACATTCTGGTTTTAATTGATGACGCGCCCCAAGCCTTGTCTCTAAAAACTGACGATAAACTATGCCAGGTTCGTCTAATCTGCCAAATTCTCACTCTGATGCCGCACCACCGACTCATCTACCCAGTGGAGCTGAACCGCCGGACAAATTAGACGAGTCTGAGGAGCCCAAAAGCTTTTCCGTCACTGAGACCAAGGCACAGCGGCCAGAGCGATCGCTGTTGGCAGGGCGCAGCGGAGCGATAAACGCTCGGCTAGTGGTGGGGGTGGCGACTGTGATTGTGGTTGCGGGGCTGATAGTCAACGATTTCTGGCTGACGCTGGCAGGCTCCTTTGTGGCGGTGACGGTTTCAGCAAGGCTGATCTGGCCGTCCTTACGCGCGCTGATTTCAGAATTTACACCCCAGCAGCAGACTTTACTGATTGCGGTTCCCGGTGCCATCTTGGGAATTGTCGGTCTGATGCAGCTTACGGGGCTCAATGCCGCAATTTTGGCATGGGGTCGAGGTATCCGCTGGGACGTTGTGGGAGCGCTGGGGGACTTTTTTGGGGCTTTTGGACAGATTTTAATCGCCTTGCTAGCCGTTTACGTTGCCTGGCGACAGTATGTGATTTCCCGAGACCTCACTCTCCAGCAAAACAGAATTACCCAGCAGCAAACTATCGATGCTTATTTTCAAGGTATTTCAGATCTGGTGCTAGACGATGAGGGCCTGTTGGAAGATTGGCCCCAGGAACGATCTATTGCCGAAGCTCGTACCTCAGCGATTTTGAGCAGCATTAACGCGGCTGGAAAGGCTAAGGTAATTCGATTTCTCTCAGGCTCTAGACTGCTGACGCCGCTCAAGCGCGATCGCCGTTTGGGGCGTCCGATTCTCGATGGCACGGGCGGATATGCGGAGGAGCGGGGCTACGGCATCCGGGTGATCGATTTAGGCGTTATGCTGGCGGCCAGCGACCTATCCGGCACCGATTTGCGGTGGACTGATCTCAGCGACGCCAATTTAATTCGGGCCAATCTGCAGGGCTGCGATTTAGTACGGGCCAATCTAGCCCGCACGATTCTAGTCGATGTCGATTTGACGGGGGCAGATATCATGGGAGCTCGCTTATTCTACGGCGATTTATCTACTGCTTCACCGCGTACGCGCACCGACATCCCTGATTACAGCAGTGGTGCTTATACCGGAGCCGTTGTTGAGGGGGCAGATTTTTCCAATGTGCAGCGCATGTCTGAACATCAGCGCCGCTATTGCTGCAGTTGGGGAGGCCGTAAAACTCGCTCCACCATCCCAGGCGGATGCGGTGATTGGCCCGATCGTTTGGAACGCTAGGGTATAAACCTTCGTCTTTTTGTGTCGAGGCAGTGTGCCAAGGCAGCTTGTAAACGGGCATCAAGACAGGTGAGCATCAAGATCAAGCAAAGTTTTGGGTACGTTTTGATAAGAATTGATGTTTTGCCGGGTTTAATTTGGCAAATAGCCGGGGTAACTCATCCCCTTTCAGTACATTGAGAAAGGACGTTCGAGCATATCGCCATGGCCAAAAGACGACCGACGGCTTTTTCATTTGAGCGACGCCGGAGAGGCGCTCAATCTACAAGCGCCCCGGCAGCCCAAAGCACAGCGACACTGCCAACCGAATCTGAGGAGAGCGTCTCAACGGGTGAAACCACTAGCGTTCAGATTGGGTCCAGGCGACGACGGGGCAGACGAATAGGTGCCATGCTCAGAACTCGGGGAACTCCGCCCATTGAGTCAACGCCTTCCACCTCCGAAACATCACAGGCATCGCCTGAAAACGGGGCAGCTAAAAACGGGGCAGCGATCGCCCCATCTGAGGTTTCGCCATCACCCTCGTCTCGGCTAAAGCGCAGACGTAGAGGTGCTGACGCTCCAGTCGCTGAGGCAGCTTTAGAGGGTGAAACGTCCACAGAACTGAGCCGTCAAGAGCAACGAGCTCAGGAGCGCAAAGCTCAAAAAGAACGCCAAAAGCTAATCCAGACGACCGCAACATCATTCGTCATTTGTGCCATTTTGGGCGCTGTTGCCGGAGCCGCAACGGAAATGAAGCTCGGGGTGGGGCTTGGTTTTGGCCTGTTGTGCCTGACCCTATCCTTCCAATATCCGCGCCTTGCCATCTACGCTTTTATTATGTATGTACCGTTTTCTGGAACGGTCGTGTACGCTCTTGGCGGTAGCGCTATTTTGCAGTTGGCCAAAGATGCATTTTATATTCCGGCCGTTATAGCAGTATTCCAGTTCTGCAATCGAAAGAACTTGCCTTTTTTGGTGCCAAGGGCAGCAAAGATACCGTTTGTAATCGTAATGGTTCTTTGTCTGATGACGTTGCTGCTGGTCAATCTTCCTCAGCAGTTTGCGGGCGGAGATCAGGCGATCGCCATGGGCATACTGGGCTTAAAAACCCTGATTGGTTATCTGTTTGTGGTGCCCTGTATTTACTACCTGATCCAGAGTCGTGACGATTTGTACTTTTTGCTGCGAATTCAGGTGGTTCTAATTATCATTGCCTGCTCTTTGGGCTTGATTCAGTATTTGATGCTCAAAACAGGGGTTTGTCGAGGCACGGTGGGAGAAGGAGGTGATCTCTTCAAAGCATCTTTAGAAGCTCGCTGCTTTGTAGGAGGGTCATTACTATATACACCCCAGCACGGCCAAATTCGCTTACCGGGCACGTTTGTTGCACCCTGGCAGTGGGGATGGTTTTTGATTTCCAGCTCCTTTTTTAGCTTTGGAACGACCTTTAATGATCGCTCCCCATTTTGGCGAGCCGTGGGCCTAGCATCCATGGTGATTGTGATGGTGCTGGCTGTGGTTTCAGGGCAGCGAATTGCGCTTCTGTTGGTTCCCGTTGCTATTGGCAGCTTGTTGGTTTTGACGGGGCAAGTTGCCAACCTAAAGCGGTTTGTGCCGATTGGTATCGCTCTAGGACTGATCTTGAGCTACCTAATGGCCCGTAATCCGGAAATATTGACGGCTCGAATCGATAGCTTTAGGAGCCGTTGGGAAGCCTCACCGCCTTACGAATTAATTTTCGAGCAGTTTGAGTGGGCCCAAGAAGAACAAGAAGGATTTTTTGGTCGCGGCCTAGGACGAGCAACTAACGCCGCCCGGAGCTTTGGCAAAGTGCAGCTGGTAGAAACCTATCATCCCAAAGTAATGTTTGAAATTGGCTTAATTGGTTTAATTGCCGTACTCATTTTGTACACGGCGATGACGTTTGCAACCTTTAAGGCCTATCGTTCAACCAAGGAGAAGAATCTGCGGGGCTACGCGGCCTCTATGTGGGTGTTTGTTCTATTTATTAGTTATTTTCCTTACTACTATCCGCTTGATGTCGATCCAGTCAATGTGTACTACTGGCTAGCAGCGGGCATCGCGCTCAAGGTGCCTGAAATTGATCGCCAAGAGCGTCTGCAAAAGCGCATTGAGGAGGGTGCCGCTTCGAGCACACTTAGCAAGAAGCTTAAGGCACAGCAGTCCAAGGGATTCTAACGCTTTTGGACGTTCGCGGGTAAGGTGCCTGCCCTATAAATTGGGACATGTTCGATTTTTGCAGATGCGATAGGTGTTGGGGAACCTAACTGTACGGGCATCATTAAGTTGATTTGCAGGTATTAATTTAGCTCTAAGCTACACTGCTGTGTTTTTATCTAGAGGCGTTTTATCTAAAGGCGTTTTATTTTTCTTTATAGGAGTCGTTTAGTGATTTGGCCCCCGATCTCAGTTATCGTTCCTACCTACGGTCGTGAAGAGGTGCTGCAGGCCACCATAGAGAGCACTCTGGCCCAAGACTA